>CAXICP010000318.1:0-4468 GCA_964022595.1 uncultured Salipiger sp. | reverse complement strand
GGCAATCGTGGCCACATGGATGGCGCCCGCGCCCATCGACGCTGCATGCGCGGCGAAGTCGATGTTCGAAGGGTTCACATGATGCGAGTGGTCAAGAAGGTTGTTGAACTCTGCCCCGCCGGTGCCGATCTGCAGCCGGTTGATGCAGCCGTATCCCCGGTTGTCGGTGATCACCACGGTCAGATCGATGCCCAGCATGGCGGCGGTGGCAAGTTCGGAATTGGCCATCATGTAGGACCCGTCACCGACCATGCAGATCACGTCGCGGTCGGGCTGGGCCAGCTTGATCCCCAGCGCGCCCGCCACTTCGTAGCCCATGCAGGAAAAGCCGTATTCCATGTGATAGGCGCCCGGGCGCGGGGCCTTCCACAGCTTGTGCAGCTCTCCCGGCATGGTGCCGGCGGCGCACATGACCACGGTATCCTCGCCCGAGGCGCGCTGGACCGCGCCGATGACCTGCTGGTCGGTGGGCAGCGCATTGCCGTCATTCCCCGGCGCGTCGGTAAGCGGGTCGACCGCGCCGAACCAGTCGGCCTTGAGCGCGGCATCGGGCGCCGTGGCCGCATGGTCGCCCAGCGCGGCGCCAAGGGCTTCAAGCCCCACAAGCGCGTCGCAGCAGAGCGGTTCTGCCCCGTGCTTCATGGCATCATAGGCCGCCACGTTCACAGAGACGAGCCGCCGGTCCGGGTTTTCGAAAAGGCTCCACGATCCGGTGGTGAAGTCCTGAAAGCGGGTGCCGACGCCCAGCACAAGGTCTGCCTTGGCGCAGAGGATGTTGGCGGATGACGCGCCGGTGACCCCGACCGGGCCGAAGTTCAGCGGGTGATCCCAGGGCAGCGCCGATTTGCCCGCCTGGCTTTCGACCACGGGGATGCGATGCCGCGTGGCAAAGGCGGCAAGGGCCTCGCAGGCGCCGGAATAGTGAACACCGCCGCCGGCCACGATCACCGGGCGTTCGGCATTCCTGATCATTTCCGACACGGCCTTGACCTCGACCGGGTCCGGATGCGGGCGGCGCAGGCGCCAGACGCGCGGCGCGAAGAAGCTTTCGGGCCAGTCATATGCCTCGGCCTGGACATCCTGGCAGAACGACAGGCAGACGGGCCCGCATTCGGCCGGGTCGGTCATCACGCGAAAGGCGCGGGGCAGCGCGGTCAGCAGCTGTTCGGGCCGCGTGATCCGGTCGAAATACCGCGTCACCGGGCGAAAGCAGTCGTTGACCGTGACCGTGCCGTCGCCCCAATCCTCGACCTGCTGAAGCACCGGGTCCGGGCCGCGATTGGCGAACACGTCGCCCGGGATCAGCAGCAGCGGCAGCCGGTTCACATGGGCCAGCGCGGCGGCGGTCACCATGTTGGTGGCGCCCGGCCCGATCGACGATGTCACCGCCATGGCGCGGCGGCGGCCCGATTGCTTGGCATAGGCGATGGCCGCATGCGCCATGGTCTGTTCGTTATGGCCGCGATATGTCCGGAAGGTTTCGCGTTCGGCGTGAAGCGCCTCGCCGATGCCCGCCACGTTGCCGTGGCCAAAGATCGCCCAGATCCCCGACAGGAAGGGCACGCCGTCTTCCGTCATCTGCGCGGCAAGGTATTTCACCATCGCCTGTGCGGCCGTCAGCCGGATCACGCTCATGCCGCATCCTCCTGTTTGATGCCGCGCGCCTCGTCCCAGACCCGGCAGAGCCGCGCGTAAGTTTCGCTCATTTTCTGCACCGCTTCGGCGTCCCCAAGTTCGCCCGCCATCCAGGCCCTGGCCGGGGCGCCAAAGATCGTGCGCCCGACGGCAAATCCCTTGACCAGCGGGAACTGCGCGGCGATGCGGAAGCTTTCGGCAAGCGCAGCCTCGTCGGCGGCCAGCCCCAGCACGACGATGCCGCGCGTGTGGCTGTCGTGGCTTTCGATGGCCGCGCAGGCGGCACGCCAGGCGCCGTCGCTGCGCATCGGTTCCAGCTTCCACCAGTCGGGATAGACGCCGATGTCGTAAAAGCGGTCGATCACGCGGGCCGTGGTATCGGCGCCCACATCCGCGACCTTGGATGGAATGACCTCAAGCAGGAATTCCAGCCGGTTGCGCCGCGCCGCGTGGAACAGCCGTTTGACCGTATCTTCTTGCAAGGCGCGCGTGTCCGCGGAATCGTCCGGGTGGTAAAAGCACAGGCACTTGACCACGTGTTCGGCCGGCCATTCCGACAGCCCGCCGAAATCCGGCCCAAGTTCGGGTTCAAGCGTCAGCGGGCGCGATCCGGGCCATTCGACCGGGCGCCCGATCCACAGCCCCTGCCCCGCGGCGCGGTACAGCGCATCGCGCCCAAGCCGCCCGTCGCACAGCAGCCCGTACCCGGCCCGCCCGTCCGCCACGTCAAGGCAGGCATCAAGGCACAGCTCCTTGAAGCGCCCGATCCGATCCGGCGTGGCGCCGGGCAGGTCTTCCATCTGCATCCTGTGGTCGAAGGCAAAGACCCGCATGCTGTTCCAGTCGCCCTTGCGGTTGGTCGACCAGTGCACCTGTTCCAGTTCACCATCCTTGCGAAGCGCCGGCTCGCGCACGCCCCGTTGCAAAAAGAGGTTCAGTTCCGTCAGCGACGGATAGGCCGGCGTGCAGCCGTGACGCGACACCGCGAAGGCCCCGCAGGCGTTGGCATATTCAAGGGCGCGCGGCCATGCCTCGCCGTCAAGCCAGCCCTTCAGCAGCCCCGACATGAACCCGTCGCCGGCGCCAAGCACGTTGAACACCTCGATCGGGAACCCCGGGCCGGTCTGGCCGTCATCAAGCGTTGCGGGGATGTCGCCTTCGATCGCCACGGCCCCGGCGGCGCCGCGCTTGCACACCAGCGTCGCGCCGGAAACCGCGCGCACCGCGCGCAGGGCCGAGATCGTGTCGGTGGTGCCGCCGGCGATATGGAATTCCTCTTCGGTGCCCACGATCAGGTCGAACAGGTGCAGCGTCGATTGCAGCTTGGCGGTGACCTTTTTCGAGGCGACAAAGCGGCTTTCGCCGTCGCCATGCCCCGCCACGCCCCACAGGTTCGGGCGGTAATCGATATCCAGCGCGGTCTGCGCCCCGCTGGCGCGCGCGATCTTCAACGCCTTGAGCACCGCGGCTTCGGTGCGCGGATGCGACAGGTGGGTTCCGGTGGCCACGACGGCCCGGGCGCGCGCGATGAAATCTTCGGACACGTCATCGACCGACAGCGCCATGTCGGCGCAGTTCTCGCGGTAGAAGATCAGCGGGAACCGTTCCTGATCGCGGATGCCCAGCAGCACCAGCGCGGTCAGCCGTTCGGGGTCGGTGATGACGCCCGCCGTGTCGACGCCTTCGCGCGCCAGTTCCTCGCGGATGAAGCGGCCCATGTGTTCGTCACCAACTCGGGTCAGCAGCGCGGATTTCAGGCCAAGCCGCGCGGTGCCGGCAGCCATGTTGGTGGGCGAGCCCCCGAGATATTTCTCGAAGGACCGCATGTCTTCCAGCCGCCCGCCGACCTGCGCGCCGTAAAGATCCACGGACGAGCGCCCGATGGTGATAAGATCAAGATCCTTGGCCATCACACGGTGCCCTCGAGCGATCCTTCAAGCTGCGCCAGTTCCTGGCCGCCGGCCATCAGGTCCTGCAACTCTTCGGGGGTGATGTCGCCGCGCGTGGCCGTGCCAAGGGTCTTGCCCCGATTGAGCACGGTGAAACGGTCGCCCACCGCAAGCGCATGGCGCACGTTGTGGCTGATGAACACCACGCCGACGCCCTGCTTGCGCACACGGTCGATGGTGGCCAGCACGTTCGACGTCTGGCGCACCCCAAGCGCAGAGGTCGGCTCGTCCAGGATCAGCACCCGCGCCCCGAAATACACCGCCCGGGCGATGGCGACGGTCTGACGTTCGCCGCCCGAAAGCGTGCCGACCGCCTGATCGGGCCCGCGCAGGTTGATGCCCATCTTGCGCATCTCGTCGACCGCGGTCTGGTTCATGGTTTCCACATCCATGCGCTTGAACGGCCCGGACCCGATCACCGGCTCGCGCCCCATGAAGAAGTTGCGCGTCACGCTCATCAGGGGGATCATCGCGAGATCCTGGAAGACGGTGGCGATACCGGCTTCCATCGCGTCGCGCGGGCTGGAGAAATCCATCGGCTTGCCGTCGATGGTGATCTGGCCCCGGGTCGGCTTGTGCACCCCGGACATGGTCTTGATGAAGGTCGACTTGCCGGCGCCATTGTCCCCCAGAAGGCAGTGGCATTCCCCCGGGCGGACGTCAAAGCTGACCCCCGCCAGGGCGATGATGTTGCCGAAATGCTTTTCGATGTTCGACATGACAAGGATGGGTTCGGCGGTCGGTGCGACATCACCGTGGTGGAACTTGCTGTTCTGGGTCATCTCACCGTTCCCCGGTTACGCGCTTGCGGATGTAGTTGTTGAACAGGACCGCGATCAGAAGCATACCGCCCAGGAACATCTGGAACCAGTCCTGGTCGAAAT
>CAXICP010000317.1:0-4475 GCA_964022595.1 uncultured Salipiger sp. | reverse complement strand
AAGGGCATCGAATTCCTGTTCAAGAAGAACAAGATCGACTGGCTCAAGGGCTGGGCCACGATCCCCGAGGCTGGCAAGGTGTCGGTCGACGGCGAAACCTATGGCGCCAAGAACATCATCATCGCCTCGGGCTCGGTGCCCTCGTCGGTGCCCGGCGCGGATGTGACGGTGGATGAGAAAACCGTCGTTACCTCGACCGGCGCGCTGGAACTGCCTGAGATCCCGAAGAAGATGATCGTGATCGGCGCCGGCGTCATCGGGCTGGAAATGGGGTCGGTCTATGCCCGCCTTGGGGCCGAGGTCGAGGTGATCGAATTCCTTGACGCGATCACCCCCGGCATGGACGCCGAAGTGCAGCGCACCCTGCAAAAGCTGCTGACCAAGCAGGGGCTGAAATTCACCATGGGCGCCGCCGTGTCCAAGGTCGACGCCAAGGATGGCAAGGCCACGGTCACCTACAAGCTGCGCAAGGATGACAGCGAACACACGTCGGATGCCGACGTGGTGCTGGTGGCCACGGGGCGCAAACCCTACACCGACGGGCTTGGCCTTGACGCGCTTGGGGTCGCGCTGACCGATCGCGGGCAGATCAAGACCGATGACCACTGGCAGACCTCGGTCAAGGGGATCTATGCCATTGGCGATGCGATCACCGGCCCGATGCTGGCCCACAAGGCCGAAGACGAAGGCATGGCCTGCGCCGAAGTCATCGCAGGCAAGCATGGGCATGTGAACTACGGTGTGATCCCCGGCGTGATCTACACTTGGCCCGAGGTCGCAAGCGTCGGCAAGACCGAAGCGCAGCTCAAGGAAGAAGGGCGCGCCTACAAGGTCGGCAAGTTCTCGTTCATGGGCAACGGGCGCGCCAAGGCGGTCTTTGCCGGCGAAGGCTTCGTCAAGCTTCTGGTGGACAAGGAAACCGACCGGATTCTTGGCGGCCACATCATCGGCCCGTCGGCGGGCGATCTGATCCACGAGATCTGCGTGACCATGGAATACGGCGGCTCGGCCGAAGACCTGGCACTGACCTGCCACGCCCACCCGACCTTTTCCGAGGCGGTGCGCGAGGCGGCCCTGGCCTGCGGCGACGGCGCGATCCACGCCTGACCCCGCCCTGCGCGACCCAGACATCAAAAGGCCCCGCCCATCACGGGCG
This sequence comes from uncultured Salipiger sp., assembly GCA_964022595.1. Classification (GTDB taxonomy): domain Bacteria; phylum Pseudomonadota; class Alphaproteobacteria; order Rhodobacterales; family Rhodobacteraceae; genus Salipiger. The sequence continues at coordinate 3,319 of CAXICP010000317.1, read as the reverse complement.
GGGCCTTTTTGCATTGCGTTCGAACGGGGCGCCGAAAATTTTAGATAAAAATTTTCGTTCCGCGCGGGGCTGCCCGGTACGGCAGGCCCTGTTTCAGGATGACCCGTCCCGCGCCGCCTGCAACAGCCGGTCGCTTGCGGTTTCCACCACCCGTTCCAGCGTCGGCAGGAAATCGGCCTTGGGAATGTCGGGGGCGATTTCCGGCAGAAATTCCACCACCGCAAGGCCCGGCTTGCGATACACGCCGGTGCGCGGCCAGAAATGCCCCACATTGGTCGCCGCCGGCACGCAGCGCTGCTTGAGCTGGCGATGCAGCAGCGCAACCCCGACCTTGTAATCCGTCTTGACCCCCGGGGCCACGCGCGTGCCCTGCGGAAAGATGATCAGCTGGCCGGGATAGGCCACGTTGCTGGCGGCGGCCTCGCGCAGCATCTTGGCGATGGCCGCGCCCCGCTTGCCGCGATCGACCGGCACGCAGCCGATCCGCGTCGCGTACTGGCCCACCACCGGCGTGAACAGCAGCTCGCGCTTCATGATGAACTTGCCGTTGGGCACGGCGTCGAACAGCATGATGATGTCAAGAAAGCTCTGGTGCTTGGACGCGATCATCACCTCGCCCTCTGGCACCTTGCCGCGCACCTCGGTGCGCAGCCCGATCATCCAGCGCGCCGCCCACAGGGTGAACCGGCACCACAGCTTCGCCACGCGCAGCGCGCCGTGCCTTGAAAGCAGCGTATAGGGGAACAGGCCAAGCCCGATCACCGCCATGCCGCCATACATCACCAGCGTGAACGCAAGCGAGCGTACCCACTGCACCGCATAGGCCATTCAGCTCAGCCCTCCCAATACGCGCCGCGCCGCAACGGCGGTCGCGGCAAAGGCGACCGCCCCCGCAAGCGGCGGGATCAGCGCGGGCACCACCCAGTGCCAGCCCCGAAAGGCCAGGCCGGTCAGAAAGCCCGCCGTTTCGCCGCCCGACGGCATCAGCAGCACCGCGACGATGCCAAGCGCCGTGCCCGCCGCCGCCCCGAAGAACGCCCGCAGCGTAAAGCGGCGCACGAAGGCGCGGGCGATGTAATTGTCCGTCGCGCCCACAAGGCGCAGCACCGCGATGACCTGCGCGTTGGCCGCCAGCGCGGCATTCGCGGCAAGCGTCACCATGGCGGCGACGGCGGCGGCGATCAACCCGGCGGACACCAGAGCCAGCAGGTTCAGCCGCCCCGCCGCCTGCGCCAGCGGACGGCGCCAGCGGGCGTGATCGTCCAGCACCGCGCCGGGCACTTCGGCCTGAAGACGCAGGCGCAGCCCGGCGGAATCATAGCCCTGCGCGGTTTCCTGCACCTCGATCAGTTGCGGCACGGGCAGCTGGTCCACCGGCAGGTCGGGGCCGAACCAGGGGGCAAGCAGCGCCTGCTGTTCGGCGTCGCTCAGCGCGCGGGCGGACGCGATGCCGGGCGTCTGTTCCAGCAGGCGCAGCGCGGCCGCGGTCTGCGCCGCCATCTGCCCCTCCGGCGCCGAAATCCGCACCGTGGATGCGCGCGCCAGCTCATCCCCCCAGCTGCTTGCCAGCCGTCCCGCCGCCAGCGACAGCGCCAGCGCGAACACCGCCAGGAACGCCATGGCGCCCGCCGCGAACAGCGTCAGCCGCGCGGTGTACCCGGTCGGAGGCACCACCCGGTCGGCGGCCTTGTCCCCGCGCCCCAGCGCCCGCAACGTGTCCAGAGCCGGGATCACAGGTCCGCCCCCGCCGCCGTGATCCGCCGGCTGGCAATGCGCAGCACGCGCGCCTGCACCTGGCTTTTCGCCGCGCGGATCAGCGACAGGTCATGGGTCGCGATCAGGATGGTCTTGCCCATGCGGTTCAGTTCGATCAGCAGCTGCAACAGGCGCTGCGACATGTCCCAGTCGACGTTGCCGGTGGGTTCGTCCGCCAGGATCACCTCGGGCGACATGATGACCGCGCGGGCCAGGGCGGCGCGCTGGCGTTCGCCGCCCGACAGTTCCGGCGGCAGCGCGGTTGCGCGTTCGGTGAGCCCCACCCAGGCAAGCAATTCCCGCAGGTTCTCGTGCTGGCCGGCGACGGCCTGCCCCGAGACGGTCAGCGGAAGCGCCACGTTTTCATGCACCGGCAAATGGTCCAGAAAGGCGCAATCCTGGTGCACGACGCCGATCCGCCGGCGGCACATCGCGATATCGTCCCGCCCCATCTGGCGCACGTCGCGGCCAAAGATCCGCGCCTGCCCGGCGGTGGGGCGCAGCGCGCCGTAGCACAGTTTCATCAGCGTGGTCTTGCCGGCGCCCGACGGCCCGGTCAGAAAATGGAACGACCCCGGCGCCAGCTGAAGCGAAAGATCGCTCAGCAGTTCCGCGCCGCCATAGCTGTACGCCACGTTTTCCAGCTCGATCACGGCCGCCCCGTTCCTGTCATGCCGCGCTTGTTCCAGGGACAAGGCAGGCCGAAAATATCGGCCTGTTGTGCATGAGCCGCGCCGCATATGCAATCCGGGCAGCCGCCGGAAAATGGGCTTTCCCCCCGGGATGCAGCAACCTATTGTCCACGAACGGAACGCGGCGCCCGGCGCGCCAGGGATCATGGGGACCAGATGCGGCTGATTTGCCCGAATTGCGGCGCGCAATACGAGGTACCGTCCAACGTCATTCCGGCGGACGGGCGTGATGTGCAATGTTCCAACTGCACGCACACCTGGTATCAGACGGCCCCGCTGGACCGCAACGCGGCGGCGCATCGCGATGACTGGGACCACGAATCCGACGATTCCGACGCTGGCCCCCCGCCTGACGTCGACCCCGCCCGCAAGGCGCGCAGCATCGACCCGTCGGTGCTTGAGGTCCTGCGCGAGGAAGCCGAACGCGAGGCGCGCCAGCGCGCTGCCGAGAGCTCGGCGCTGGAAACCCAGCCCAACCTTGGGCTTGTCGACCCCGAAGACGATGATACCGCCCGCCGCGCCCACGAACCGCAAGCGCCCGCCCCGGCGGAAACACCCGATACACCCCCGGCCGACACCCGGCCCGACTCGCCGCGCCCCGCCCCCGGGTCGCGCCGCGAATTGCTGCCCGACATCGAGGAAATCAACCAGAGCCTGCGCGCCGCCCCCTTGGGCGCAGCGGGCGCGGATCGCGACATGTCCACGCCGCTGGGCCGCGCCGCGCAGCGCGACGAAGAGGCGGCGCAGCGCAGCGGCTTCAGCGCCGGGTTCCGATTCTCGGTTCTCTTGGCCCTGCTGGCGATCGCGCTTTACGCCTTTGGCTCGCCGCTGATCGACGCCACATCGCAACAGGTGGTCGGCCTGCACCATGC
>CAXICP010000316.1:0-4481 GCA_964022595.1 uncultured Salipiger sp. | reverse complement strand
TCAGCAGCGAGGCCAGCAAGGAGCCCTTCAGCGACCCAAGCCCGCCGACCACGACGACGACAAAGACGATCACCCCCAGTTCGGCTGCCATGTTCGGGTTGGTCGGGTAAAAGGCCCCAGCAACGGCCCCGGCCAGCCCCGCTAGCGCCGCCCCGACGCCAAAGACCGACATGAAGACGATCGGGATGTTGTGCCCCAGGGCCTCGGCCATCTGCGGCAGCCGTTCGGCGGCGCGTACGACGATACCGACGCGGGTCCGGGTCAGCATCAGCCAGAGCACGACGAACATCGCCACCGCGACCGAGCCGATGAAGATGCGGTAGAACGGGTAATCGGTGCCGAACAGGGTGAAGGCGGCAAAGCGAAGGTCCGGCGGCACCTGGTAGGCCACAGGGAAGTCGCCGAAGATCAGCTTGACCGTTTCGGTCACGATCAGCGCGATGCCGAAGGTCAGCAGCAGTTCATGTGCGTGTCCGTGGGCGTGGACACGGCGCAACAGGACGCGTTCGACCCACATGCCGATCATCCCCACGAGGATCGGCGCCACCAGCAGCCCGCCCCAGAAACCGATGACCGGCGACAGCGCGTAGGCGATATAGGCGCCCATCATGTAAAAAGAGGCATGGGCAAAGTTCAACACGCCCATCATGCCGAAGATCAGCGTCAGCCCGGCTGACACCATGAAGAGCAAAAGCCCGTAGATGACGCCGTTAAGCGTCGAGATCATCAGGAATTCCATCAAGGTCTCCGCAAGAGAGGAGAGGGGGGCAGCCCTTGCGGACCGCCCCGATGTGCGCAGGCCTCAGCCCGGGCGCTTCATGTCGCAGCTGTCCTGCACGGGATAGATCGCTTGCTCGGCGGGAACGATCTTGACCAGCTCAAAGCCCATGTCGGTGCCGTCGACCGGATAGGCCGCGTCTTTGATGACCTTCGAGACCACGACCGGGCGGATCGTCTGGTGATCCTCCGCGCGGACGGTGATGGCGCCGACAGGGCTGTCGTAGCTTGCGCCTTCAAGGGCCAGCGCCACCTGCGTCACGTCGATCTCGTCGCCGCCGAAATCGAGCGTCTTGAGCGCCTCGTCGAGTGCGCCGAGCGCGAAGGCGCCTTGCGGTTCGACGAAGACCGGATAGTCGCCGCTCTCGGCCTTGAAGGCCTCTGCGAACTCGGCCATTTCGGTCACGTTGACGTACCCGTTGGCGATGTAGTGCCCCAGCGCCGTGTCGCCCGCGTTCGAGATGTTGCCCGGCTGGTCCAGATAGGTGGTGCCGAAGCGCACATCGAGGCCCGCGTCGCCGGTCGCCTTCATCAGCAGCAAAAGGTCATTGGACCAGTTTCCGGTGATGACGGTGTCGGGCGCTGCCGCTTTGATCCGCGCGACGAAGGGCGCGAAGTCCTGGATCTTGTTGACGTCGTGCAGCACTGTGTCGACGACCTCGTAACCGCCTTGCTCTGCTGCGGCCTCGATGGCGGCCTGCATGTCCTGGCCCCAGGAATAGTTCTGGTTCATCGCATAGACCTTGCCGCCCAGTTCGCCCGCCCCGGCCATGGCCGACGTCAGTGCGTTGACCCGCATCGGCGCCGTGGTGGTGAAGCGGAAGTGGTAGAAGTGGCACTTGTCGCCGGTCAGTTCCATCGCCTCGGCGCCAAGATTCATGTAAAGGATCTCGTCACCCGGATTGCGCAGGTTGTGCTTGCGCACATCCGCCGTGATCTGGCCCGCGATGGCCGAAGAAGACCCCTGGATGACGATGTGAACCCCGTCCGCCGCCGCCTGGCGAAACTTGTCGGCGGCTTCCGTCGCGCCGCCGGCGTTGTCGTATTCCACCACCTCGATGGGTGCGCCGTTGAAACCGCCCGCCGCATTGATCCGGTCGACGCCGTAATGCACGCCCGAGGCATAAAGGCGCCCGGTCGATGTCTGCGCGCCCGACAGGCTTTCGATGATGCCGATCTTCAGCGGCTCGGCGGTCAGCGCGCCGGACTGCACGCCAAGTGCCACGAGGCTGGCAAGGGCAGTTGTCGTCAGTGTCTTGTTCATGGGATCCTCCTCCTCCTTGATTCCGTGGCAATCTTGGCCGCCCGTACGGGCGGAGGGGACCTGCCGCCACGGGGGCAGGTCCCTTGTGTATATCGGTCGCGCGTCAGACGAGCATGGCGGCGCGCGGATGTGCCCTGGTCAAACGGGGGCACGTTTCACGATGCGCAACGCCCCCGACGCGACATCGCGCCGCCCGAGCCGGCAAGCGCGGCGCCTGCGTACGCATGGAATGCGGTCATGCTGTTCCTCCCTCGGAAACCGCGCCATTCGCGGCCACCTGCTCTTTCCCCTAAACAGGTTTTTCACGAACCGACGTGGCTGGATATGTCGACATTCAACAGGCTATCTGGCTTCTTGTGTTTCAAAAGTATATTTCCTTTCACCACTTCGCGCCGCTTTCTTCGGCAGCATCGATACAGGAGAAGAGTGATGAAGCGCGACAGCCTGCCGCTGGTTTCGCAGATCTTGGCCGGGCTGGCCGAGGGACAGAACGCAGAAGCGATCCAACCCCTGCTGGATCGGCTCAGGGCAGAGCATGCCGATCTGGCCGAGGATCTGGGCCGCCTTATGCGGGCCCCCGAGGAAACGGCGCTTGCCGAGCGCGGTCTGACGCTGCTGATCGAAACCGCGCACGACCTGTCCAGCACGCTGTCGCTGAAGGAACTGTTGGGCAAGATCGTCAGCCGTGCGCGGAACCTGGCCGGGGCGCATGTCGCCTGGCTGACCATGTTGGACGAGGACGAGGGCCTGTTCCGCAACTATGCCACCGAGGGCAACCTTTCCCCCGGCACCGCCGAGATGAAGGCCGGCATTCTCGATGGCGTCGTAGGCCGGATCATGGAGACCAAGAGCTTTTTCACCACGACGGATTACCTGAACGATCCGGGCTTTCGCCATTCGGCAGCGCTGGACGAACAGTTCCGACGCGAGAACATCTCTTCGCTTGCGGGGTTTCCGATCCTGTCAGAGGGGCGCGTCATGGGGCTGCTGTTCGTCGCCGACCGCTACAGCCGGAAATACTCGGGCCGCGAGGTCTCGGTCATCGGGTCCTTCGCGCAACACGCAGGGGTGGCGATGAACAACGCCCGCAGCTTTGCCCGCCTGTCCGAGGCGCTGAACACGGCGGAACAGGCCCGCGGATCGTTGCAAAGACACATCGCCGAGGTCGAGGATTCCGCCCGCAGCCATGACGAGATGATGACTCTGCTGGCGCGCGGCGCCGACTTGCAAAGCTTCATGCAGCGCATGGCCAGCCTGGTGTCGGGCGCGATCTTCTATCTCGATCCGGCCTTTCAGATCCGAGATGAGGTCGCCGACCGCGGCTACGGCGGTACATTGGGCCACGCTCTGCGCACCGGGCAACTGGATCATGCGGCGCTTTTGTCGGCGATCGCGCGATCGCGACGCAGCGGGCGGTCCGAACTGTTGGCCCAACGCGATGGCGATCATGCGCTGGTGCTGTCGCTTCACGCCGGGGCGCAGCGCGGCGACAGCCTGGTGATCTGCCACAGCGGCGATATCGGGCGCATCCAGATGCGCAACCTGGAACGCAGCGCCGTGGCTCTGTCGATTGCCATGCTCTGGGCCGAAAAGCGACAGGCCGACCAGCTGATCGCCGCCTCGACCCTGCTGCGTCATCTGGTGCTGGTCTCGCCGCCCGATGCATCGACGCTGGCGGCGGTGCGCAACCGGCTCGGCACAAGCGCGCAGGATGAGGTGCGGATGCTGCTGATCACGCTGTCGGGCCCCGACCGCGAAGGGCAGACCGACCACATCCGTGCCGCGGCAGGACGCTTGAACCTGTTGGTCGATCTGATCGACGATGCCTATCTTGCGGTCGGCCCTGCCGCCGAGATTGCCACGCTGACACGGCGGCTTGACGTCGGCAGCCGGGCTGTGACGGCCGGTGGGCTTGTCTCGAAACCGATCCTGTCACTCGAAGACTGTCCCGCGACCTATCGCGAGATGGCAGGCGCCCTGCGCACCATCCGGCGTATCGCACCGCTCAGCCGCTTTGTCGGTCATGCCGAGATCGGCCTGTTCGGTCGCCTGTTCGAACACGCCGACCCGGACAGGATCCGCGATCTGGTCGCCCGGCGATTGGCGCCGATCCGCAGGCGCGATCCCAAGGGGCGCGCCCGGTTGGCCGCCACGCTGCTCGGCTATTTCGACTGCCAGCACAGCGTGGCGCGGACTGCAGAGACACTGGGGGTCCATGTCAACACGGTGCGGCAGCGACTGGACACGCTGCGCCATGTCACCGGCGGTTGGGACGATCCCATTGCCGCGCTGGAACTGCACATCGCCTTGCGGCTCGACAGGCTTACCCCCGAACCCGGGGCGGATTAGGGGCCCGGACCTCAGGCGGCTGACAGGGCCGTGTTGTCGCTCCCCTTTGTGGCAAGGATCGCGCGTGCCTCGTCCGGGGTCGCGACCTCAA
>CAXICP010000315.1:0-4497 GCA_964022595.1 uncultured Salipiger sp. | reverse complement strand
CCAGCATCGCGGCCAGCAGGTGATCCGCGACCGATCCGGCGACCGCCGCCATGGGCGTGACAAAGGCCGGGGCAAAGCGGGCGGCGGCGGCGTGCATCCGGCGCGCGACGCTGCCCTGCGGCGCGGGGCCATGCGGCTGGCGCAGCCGGGGCAGTTCATCGCACAGCTCGGCCAGGATCGGGCCAAAGGCATCGCGGGCGCGGCCAAGCGCGGCCCCCGCCGCCGGCGCGGGGCCTTCGGCGGTCAGGATCACGTCGATCGGCCCGTGGGTCAGCCGCATCCGCCCGTCAGAGGCGGTCTGCATCCGGGGCGTGTCGACGAAGCTCATGCCGCGCCCCTGCCGACGGGCCAGGGAGCGCCGGGCTTGCGGGTTTCGGCCCTGCGGCCCGACAGACGGTGGTCGGACTGGCGCCCGGTCATGCCTTGCAGCGCCTCTTGCAGGGGCATCACGTAATCCATGTGCCCGCCAAGCGCCTGGTAATCGGCGCGCGACATGGTGAATTCGATGGGCGCCACAAGCGCGGGGGTGGGCACGTAACCAAAGGCGTTTTTGGGCATCTGCGTCACGTCGGCCATGTAGGTGATGCCGCCTCCGGGCCACAGCATCACCGGAGCGCCGCCGCAGGTCACGCGGGTCAGCCGCGACTGCACCGACCGGGTCAGGCTGACCGGGTTTTCGGTCACGCCCGAACGCAGCGAGCCGCCCGCGCCGGCCATGAACAGGACCGAGGCGAGCGAGGGCTCGCAGTTTTCCTCGATCCGCGCGACGGACGGCTTCAGCCGGTCGGGCATGTCCATCGGCACCGGGGTCAGCGTGTCGTCCAGTTCGAAATAGGCGGCGTGTTCGCCGGTGGTCGACACCATCAGCAGCGACATCCCCGCCCAGGCTTGCGGCTTGAACGTATCAAGGATGTCCAGCGGGTTGGACAGGTCGGTGCCGCCCCAGCCGGTGCCCGGCTCGGCCACCTGGAAATAGCGGCCCGGGGTGGACCGGCGGCCCTTGATGCGGATGCCCGTGGGCCGCCAGCCGATGACCTTGCCCGCCTGGTGTTCGCTCATGACGCCGGTGATGTGGTCATCGACCACGACGACCTCGTCGACAAGCCCCTTCCACTGCGCCGCGAACATGCCCACGGTGGCCGACCCGCAGCCCACGCGCATGCGTTCCTCGCGGTGGCCGTTGACGACGGGCGCCTGTCCGGCGGCGATCTGCAGCTCGGCGCCGCCGTCGATGGTCAGCGCCACCTCTTCGCCGTTGCACAGCGCCAGCAGCGCGGCGCAGGTGGCGCGACCTTCCTTCTTGGACCCGCCGGTCAGGTGGTTGACCCCGCCCAGCGACAGCATCTGGCTGCCGTATTCGGATGTGGACACATGGCCGATCACCTCGCCGTCGGCGCGCACCCAGGCGCATTCGCTGCCAAGGTGGCGATCGGTGTCGATTTTTACCTTGGCGCCGCAATAGGAAAAGATGCCTTCGGTCACCACGGTGATCATGTCCGTGCCCTCGGCGGTCGAGGCCACGATGAACGGCGCGGGCTTGTAATCGGGATAGGTGGTGCCGGACCCGACGGCGGTGATGAAGCTGTCTTCGCCCGACACGATGTCGCCATCCCATTCGCGCGCCGCAAAGGGCACCACGGGGGCGTCGGAATTGGACAGGATGGTCAGCGGATCAAGCCGCACCAGGTCGCCGCCGTGGTTGGCGTAACGGTCGCAGGCGCCCGCGCGCCCCTCGGCGATGAAGCACATGACGGGGCAGGCGTCGCAGCGGATCTTTTCGGGCCTTTCCGCGCGTTCGCGGGTCGGGGAAGGGGTGTCTGCCGTCACGTCGCGGACTCCGGTGCTTGGCGGCCGGGCGCGGGGTCCGGCTGGGGCTATTCGTTTGTATACGAACGCATGACGGGGCCGGTTCTGTCAAGCGCCCCGGCAAGGTGCGGCCCACCGGGGCGGGCGCGTGATGCGAATTTCAGCAAAACCGGCAGGACGGGCGGCCGGGGGCGTGCAGCGCCATTGACAGAATTCGCATCCTGTTCCTAACCTGAGTTGGGATTTGTTTGCATACGAATGAAAGCACCCCGTCTGACAGCCGCCCGGAGTAGCCATCATGACCCTTCACAGACCCGACACGCTTGACGATGCGCTTGCGCTGCTTGGCGGCGATGCCGTGGCGCTTGGGGGCGGAACGGACCTGTATCCGGGCCTGCGCGACGGGGCGCCGCCTTCGGACATGGTCGACCTGACGCGAATCGCCGGGATGAAGGGCATCAGCCGCGACGACACCGGCTGGCGCATCGGCGGGGCGACCACCTGGACCGGTGTGCTGAAGGCGGATCTGCCGCCGCTGTTCGACGGGCTGAAGGGGGCCGCGCGCGAGGTGGGATCGGTGCAGATCCAGAACGCGGGCACCGTTGCGGGCAACCTGTGCAATGCCTCTCCGGCGGCGGATGGGGTGCCCGCGCTTCTCGCGCTGGATGCCAGTGTCGAACTGGCGCGCGATGGGGGGCTGCGGCGCATGCCGCTGGCCGATTTCGTGCTGGGGCCGCGCCTGACGGCGCTTGCCCCGGGCGAGATCCTGACTTCGGTGCATGTGCCTGACGCCGGCGGGCGCGGCGCGTTCCTGAAGCTGGGCGCGCGGCGCTACCTGGTGATTTCGATCGCGATGGTGGCCGCGGTGATCGAGGCCCGCGCTGGGCGCATCGAACGCGCCCGCGTCGCGGTGGGCGCCTGTTCGCCCGTGGCGCGGCGCCTGTCGACGCTGGAAACGGCGCTTGTGGGGGCCACGGCAGACGATGTCTTTGCCATCACCGGCGCCTGTGATTTCGCCGAACTGTCGCCCATAGACGATGTGCGCGCCAGCGCGGACTACCGAAGCGAGGCGGTGAAGGCGCTTGTCGCCCGCGCCGTGTCTTCCGCGATGGAGGCAAAGTGATGTCGCTGGATGCACCCCGGGGCCATGTCGCGCTTACCCTGAACGGCAAGGCGGTCAGCCTGCCCGCCAGCGACACCGCCCGCCTGTCCGAAGTGCTGCGCGAAAGCGCCGGCGCGCGGGACGTCAAGGTGGGCTGCAACGCCGGCGATTGCGGCGCCTGCACCGTGCTGGTGGACGACGCGCCGGTCTGCGCCTGCATGGTCGCGGCGGGTCAGGCGCAGGGTACACGCATTGAAACGCAGGCCGGGCTGGTGGCGGGCGATCCGCACGCCGCGCGGCTGGCGCAAAGCTTTCAGCGTCATCAGGCGGCGCAATGCGGCATCTGCACGCCGGGCATGATGGTCGCGGCGGTGGCGCTGCTGCGCTCGGGCGCGCCGCTGACCGAAGCGGCGGTCGAGGATGCGCTGGGCGGCGTGCTGTGCCGCTGCACCGGCTATCGCAAGATCATCGCGGCGGTGCTGGATGCATCCGGCGCGGCGCCGCTTGCGGCTGGCGGGGTCGGCGCGCCCATCGCGCGGCTGGATGGTGGCCCGAAGGTGTCGGGCCTTGAGCGGTTCGGCGATGATGTCGCCCCCGAGGGCGCGCTGGTGGTGCGGGCCATCCGATCACCCTTTCACCGCGCCGCGTTTCGCTTCGGAGACCTTGCGGCCTATCGCGTCGACACGGGGCTGGACCTGATCCTGACCGCCGCCGATGTGCCGGGCGAAAACCGGTTCGGCGTCATTCCGGGGTTCGAGGATCAGCCGATGCTGGCCGAACATGAAACCCGTTTCCGCGGAGAGGCGGTCGCCGCCGTGGTGGGCCGCGCCGACATCATCGACGCGCTGCCCGATTTCCCGATCACATGGCAGGAACTGCCATCCGTCACGGTGCCTGAAGGCGCGGCCGATGCCGCCCTGCTGCATCCCGACCGGGCCGACAACGTGATGTGCCGGGGCTATGTGGCGCGCGGCGATGCGGATGCGGCCATGGCAGGCGCGCCGCATGTGGTGTCGGGCGATTGTTCGACCGGGTTCATCGAACACGGCTATATCGAACCCGAGGCGGCATCGGCCCGGCGCGTGGGCGAACGGCTGGAAATCCGCTGCTGCACGCAGGCGCCGTTCATGAACCGCGATGGCATTGCCGGGCTGATGGGCCTTGCGCCCGAACAGGTGCGCATCCTGCCCACGGCGGTGGGCGGCGGTTTCGGGTCCAAGCTGGACCTTACCGCGCAGCCCTTTGTCGCGCTGGCCGCATGGCTCACGGGCAAGCCCGTGCGCATGGCCTTTACCCGGACCGAAAGCCTGCAATCTTCCACCAAGCGCCACCCGTCGCAGGTGCATATGGAAATCGGCGCGGATGATGACGGGATCATTCAGGCAGTGCGCTTTGACGGGGTGTTCAACACCGGCGCCTATGCCAGCTGGGGGCCGACTGTGGCGAACCGGGTGCCGATCCATGCTTCGGGGCCGTATCGCACCCCCAACTACACCGCCAACAGCACCGGGGTGCATACCAACACCGCCCCCGCAGGCGCGTTCCGGGGGTTCGGCGTGCCGCAGGCGGCGATCCTGCAGGAGACGCTG
>CAXICP010000314.1:0-4505 GCA_964022595.1 uncultured Salipiger sp. | reverse complement strand
GCTGGCCTCGCTGCTGATCGGTCTTTTCTCGTCCTTTGCCGTGGGGCTCGACTGGTCCCTGGCGGGACTTCTGTCGCTGGTCGGGCTGGGCGAATGGGCACAAGGGATCGGCGGGTTGCTGACCACGCAGGTGTCCTCGATCTCGGGCACAATTCCCTTTGTCCTGATGCTGCTCGTCCTGCTGGTGCGCCCGGCAGGCCTGATGGGAGACCGCAATTGACCGCTTCGAAACTGATACCGGCCGCGGTTGCGCTGGCCGTCCTTGCAGGGCTGCCCCCGCTGCTGGACGCCGGCTGGCAGAACGCCATGAACACCATGCTGATCGCAAGTCTTTATGCGCTGGCATTCAACCTGCTGGCAGGACAGGCGGGCCTGCTGTCTTTCGGCCATGCCGCCTATTTCGGCATCGGCTCTTTCGCAGCGCTGCACCTGATGCTGGCGACCGAGGACGGGTTGCCGTTTCCGACGCCATTGCTGCCGCTGGCAGGAGCGCTGGCGGGGCTGGTGACGGGTCTCGTGGCCGGGTGGTTCTCGACCATGCGCTCGGGCGTCTATTTTGCCCTTGTCACGCTGGCGATCGCCGAGTTGTTCCACAGCTTTGCCCCGCATCTGAAGGCGCTGTTCGGCGGCGAATCCGGAATTTCGGGAATGCGGATGCCCTGGGCAGGGGTATCCTTCGGCACGACGCTTGAGGTCTATTACCTGACGCTGGGGTGGGTGCTGATTTGCGGGGCGCTGCTTTGGGCCTATACCCGAACGCCCTTCGGCAGGCTGACGCTGGCGATCCGGGACAATGAGCAGCGCGTGCGCTTCATGGGCTACGATGCCCATGTCACCAAGACCGTGATCTTTGCCGTCTCGGCCATGTTCACCGGCGTGGCGGGCGCGTTGCAGGCGGTGTCGAACGAGGCCGCGAACTATGCGGTCTTTGGCGCGCATGTCTCGTCGCAGGTCGTTCTTTATGCCTATGTCGGGGGGGCAACGCTGTTCTTCGGACCGGTTTTCGGCGCCGTGGCCTTTACGTTCTTTGCCTTCCTCGTCTCCGACCTGACCCGGTCGTGGCTGTTCTATCAGGGCCTGATCTTCGTGCTGGTGATGCTTTATGCGCCGACCGGCATCGGCGGGGCGCTGATGGATTACCTGCGCAACCGGCGGGCGCGGCGCACCGGACCGCTGGCGCTGGCATTGGGCGGCGGCCTTGCCACCGCCTGCGGCGTGGTCTTCGTGACAGAGGCGCTTTCGGTGCTGTTCGGGCTTGACTATGCCGCCCTGCGGCGCGGCGCGATCGGCCTGCCCGATTTCACCCTGTTCGGCCTGAACTGGGCCCCGTTGGCGCCGCTGACATGGGCCTTGCCTGCCGTGCTGTTGGGCGCGGGGATCATGGCGCTTCGGCACGGGGCGTCCCGGATGGCCGAAACCGCGGACGGCCTGTCCGCCTCGGGCGCCAAGGAAGGAATTCCCTCATGACCAACCCGAACCAGCATCCCGCCCTCAGCCTGAAGGGCGTCGTCAAATCCTTCGGCCCGCTGTCGGTGATCCAGGGCGTCGATCTTGATGTCGCCCGTGGGCATCGCCACGCCGTCATCGGCCCGAACGGGGCGGGCAAATCCACGCTGTTCAACCTGATCTCGGGGATGTTCCCGGTGACTGCGGGGGAAATCGTGCTGAACGGCACCCCGATCACCGGCTTGGCGCCGCACCGGATCAACCGCGCGGGGCTGTCGCGCTCGTTCCAGATCACCAACATCTTTCACCGGATGACCGTGTTCGAAAACATCCGCATGGGCGTTCTGGCCCGGCACGGCCGGCGGTTCGACCTGTTCACCGCCATCGCGCGCCGCCGCGCGATAAACGACGAAACCGCACAGATCGTCGACACCGTGGGTCTGGCCCGGCGAAGCGATCACCTGGCGGGCGACCTCAGTTATTCCGAACAGCGCGCGCTGGAGATCGCCATGACCCTTTCGACCGGGGCCGAAGTCATTCTGCTGGACGAACCCACCGCCGGCATGTCCCGCGAGGAAACCGCGCAGGCGGTCGAACTGATCCGAAAGGTCACCGAGAACAAGACGTTGCTGATGGTCGAACACGACATGTCCGTGGTGTTCCAGCTTTGCGACCAGGTTTCCGTGCTTGTCTATGGCGACATCCTTGCCACCGACACGCCGGACGCCATCAGCCGCGATGCCGAGGTGCAAAAGGCCTACCTGGGAGAGGACGCCGCATGACCCTGCTGACGATCGAGGGGCTGCACGCCCATTACGGCAAAAGCCATATCCTGCACGGCATCGACATGACGGTGCCGGAAGGCGCCATCGTTTCGCTGCTTGGGCGCAACGGATCGGGGCGCTCGACGCTGATGAAGGCGATCATGGGCATCGTGCCGCCAAGTGCGGGCCGGGTCATGCTGGGCGGGCGCAACCTTGCCGGGTTCCGCCCATATGACATCTGCCGCCACGGCATCGGTTACGTGCCCGAGGAAAGGCTGGTCTTCGCCAATCTTACCGTGGCGGAAAACCTGGCCATGGGGGTGCAGAAGGCGCGCCCCGGCGTTCACCAATGGTCGGTCGACGACATGTACGCCTATTTTCCCCGCCTGCACGAACGGCGCGACATCAACGCGGGATACCTTTCGGGCGGCGAGCAGCAGATGCTGACCATGTGCCGCTCGCTGCTGGGCAACCCGCGCCTTCTGCTGATCGACGAGCCGACCGAGGGTCTCGCTCCGAAGATCGTCGAAGTGGTGATGGAGGTGATCCTGGATATCGCACGGCGCGGCGTCTCGGTTCTGCTGGTCGAACAAAAACTGACCATCGCGCTGCGCGTGGCCCATGACGTGCTGGTCATGGGGCATGGCGAACTGGTGTTCCAGGGCACCCCCGACGCATTGACCGCCCGCCCTGACGTGCGCCGCAACTGGCTTGAAGTGGCCTGACTTTTCCTCAAGAGCGAAACGGAAATCAAAATGAGCTATCTTGAACGCATGCGTCCCACGCCGGGGCAACGGGTGCTGGTGACGGCGGGGGCCTCGGGCATCGGCGCCGCCACGGCCCACGCCTTTCTCGAAGCGGGGGCCCGCGTGGCGATCTGCGACGTGGATAAGGACGCACTTGACGCCTTTTCCGCAGAGCATCCCGAGGTCATCGCAATCTTGGCTGACGTTTCGGACACCGCTGCCGTCGAGACCATGATGGACACCGTCGCCGACCGCTTTGGTGCGCTCGACGTGCTGGTGAACAACGCCGGTATCGCCGGCCCGACGGGGCGGGTCGAGGATCTTGATCTTGGCGAAATCCGTCGGACTCTGGACGTGGATATCCTGGGCCAGTTCATCGTTCTGCAACGCGCCATCCCGCTTCTGCGCAAGGGGAAGGATGCGTTGATCCTCAACGTAGCCTCGGTGGCGGGGCGCCTGGGGTATCCGCTGCGCACGCCTTATGCCGCGGCGAAATGGGGCATCGTAGGGCTGACCGCCAGCCTCGCAAAAGAGATCGGCCCTGACGGCATCCGCGTCAACGCCATCCTACCCGGTCCGGTGCGCGGCCCGCGCATGGACCGCGTGATACAGGATCGCGCCACGGCCGAAGGACGCTCTTTCAAGGATGTGCAGGAAGAATACCTGCGTATCATTTCGCTGCGACGCATGGTCGGCCCCGAGGACATCGCCAGCATGGCGCTGTTCCTCGCTTCTCCTGCCGCCTCCGGCATTGCCGGGCAGGCGCTTAGCGTCTGTGGGAACGTCGAGACCCTGTAACGATGGCACGTCTCGACCTGAGCCCCGAGGCCGAGGCGTCCCTGCGTGATGCGGTGAAGGGGCCATCGCAAGCCGAGCTTTGGCTCCGCCCACGCGCGCGCCGCCACGGCGCAAGGCGCTTGGGCACATCATGGGCGGGTAATGCCGGGCCATCGGCAAGCTCTACGACTTCGAACGAGAAAGCAGCGGCAAGTCTGCCGAACTTCGGCTGGCCGTGCGCCGAAAGGAAAGCACGCCCACGGTCGATGCCCCGGGACTGGGCCGAAAGGCAGCTCACCCCTATTGCCGTTAACAGTGATCTGGCCATGGCGTTCCGCTACATGCTGCCGCTGGGCTTCATTTACGCTGTTTCTGGAGGAGGGGCGCGTGGCCATCGACGATAATTCCGCCGAGCGCACACTGCGGCCCATTGGCGCTGGCGGGCGGAACTGGCTATTCGCGGGTTCGGATACCGGCGGGGGAATGCTCGCCCGCGCCCTGATCGTGGTCGGGGCGGCCAAGATGAACGGCTTCGATCCGCGGGCCTACCCCGCAGAGGTCTTCCACCGTTTTCACGATCACATGGTCGACCGGCTGGCCGAATTGCTCCCTTGGAACTGGAAGCCGGCGATCAGAAACGCAACGAGGCTGCGTGATGGCAGCAACGACCTACGTCTGCTCCATCGCCCATGTCGCCAGCCCGCTGGGCGAGGATCCTGAACTTCTCGAGGCCATCGTTAGCAACGACGGCAACCTCTCCTGCGGCAACGTG
>CAXICP010000313.1:0-4509 GCA_964022595.1 uncultured Salipiger sp. | reverse complement strand
CATCGAGGTCGTCGCCATCAACGATCTCGGCCCGGTCGAGACCAACGCCCACCTGCTGCAGTTCGACAGCGTCCATGGCCGGTTCCCGCAAGAGGTGAAGGTCAGCGGCGACACCATCGACGCCGGGCGCGGCCCGATCAAGGTCACGGCCGAACGCGACCCGGCCGCGCTTCCCTGGGGCGATGTCGACGTGGTGCTGGAATGCACCGGCATCTTCACCGCGCGCGACAAGGCCGCGCTGCATCTCAAGAACGGATCGAAGCGGGTTCTGGTGTCGGCGCCTGCCTCGGGCGCGGACAAGACCATCGTCTACGGCGTCAACCATGACAGCCTGACCAGCGATGACGTCGTGGTGTCGAACGCCTCGTGCACGACCAACTGCCTGTCGCCGGTGGCAAAGACGCTGAACGACACCGTGGGCATCGTCAAAGGCTTCATGACCACGATCCATTCCTACACCGGCGACCAGCCGACGCTGGACACGATGCACAAGGATCTGTACCGCGCCCGAGCCGCGGCGATGTCGATGATCCCGACCTCGACCGGCGCCGCCAAGGCGGTGGGCCTGGTGCTGCCCGAACTGAACGGGCTGCTGGATGGCGTCGCGATCCGCGTGCCGACTCCGAACGTTTCGGTCGTCGACCTGGTGTTCGAAGCCAGCCGCCCGACCACCGTCGAAGAGATCAACGCCGCCATCAAGGCCGCCGCCGACGGGCCGCTGAAGGGCGTGCTGGGCTATACCGAAAAGCCCAATGTTTCCATCGACTTCAACCACGACCCGCATTCGTCGATCTTCCACATGGACCAGACCAAGGTCATGGATGGCACCATGGTGCGCATCCTGACCTGGTACGACAACGAATGGGGCTTTTCCAACCGCATGAGCGACACCGCCGTGGCCATCGGCAAGCTTATCTGATCCGCCGCATCGCGCGGAAAACCACCAGGGGCGGGGCCGGAAACGGCCTCGCCCTTTTTCGTGGGCAAAGGGCCGCGGGCCCGCCCCGCCATGCATTCCGTGCAAGCCGGGCATTAGGTCTTGGAAGTTGTGCTGCGCCGCAGCAAGACCTAGGTTAGCGCCAACACCAACGCAGGGAGGAGATACGGAGCAACGCCATGACCCACCTTGTCACCACCCTTCGAACCCGTCTGGAACGCCGCGCAGCCTACCTGCGGACATTGCGCGAATTGCGCAGCATGCCGCTGGATGTCGCGCTTGATCTGGACATCGACCACGGCGACGCGAAACGCATCGCCGCAAGGGCCGTCTACGGCCTGGCCTGACCCCGCGATCCCGCGCGGCCAGGCACATCCGGACCGGTGCACGGTGCACCTGTCACATGCACACAAAGGAACTTTTCCATGTCCGTCCTGAACACGATCTATCGCCGCTACGCTTTCCGCCGCACGCTCAGCACCCTTCGGTCGCTGCCCGACCGGACGCGATTCGACTGCGACATCGCCGGCCACGAGGCCGAACTGGCCCACCGCGCCGTCTACGGCAACTGATCGGCGGCGTAGCGCGCCTTTAGCGCCTCGTGCACCGCCGGTGTCACGAACTTGCTGACGTCCCCGCCCAGCCGGGCGATTTCCTTGACCAGCTTCGAGGCGATCGCCTGGTGCCGGGCCTCGGCCATGAGGAACACCGTCTCGACGCTGCTGTCGAGCGCGCGGTTCATCCCCACCATCTGGAATTCATATTCGAAATCCGCCACCGCGCGCAGACCGCGCACGATGATCTGTGCGCCCACGTCACGGGCGCAGTCGATCAGCAGGTTTTCGAACGGGTGCACGACGATTTCCGTGCCCGTGATGTCGGAAAGCGCCGCGCATTCGGCCTCGATCATCGCAACCCGCTGTTCCAGCGGGAAAAGCGGGCCCTTGTCGCGATTGATGGCGCAGCCGATCACAAGCCTGTCCACCATCAGCGTGGCGCGGCTGATGATGTCGATGTGGCCGATCGTGATCGGATCGAAGGTGCCCGGGTAAAGGCCGATACGCATGGGGTGCCCCTCTGCCGTTTTGCGGCACGCAACAATATTGCGCCCGGGAATGCAACCCCTGCCCGATCTTTCCCCGAAATCAGTGGCCCATGATCATCCCTTGAAGGGCCTGTTTTTCCATCGACAGTTCGGCGATCTGCGCTGCCACCACGTCGCCGATGGTGATGATGCCAACCATCACGCCATCTTCGACCACGGGCATGTGGCGAAAGCGGCCTTCGGTCATGCGGGCAAGCACGTCGTCGCTGTCATCCTTGCAGCTGCAGGTCTTCAGATCCCGGGTCATCAGCTCTTCGACCGCGGTGGACAGAACCGACGCGCCCTCGGCCGCAAGGCGGCGCACGATGTCGCGCTCGGACAGGATGCCAAGCGCGGTCTGCCCGTCCTCGGACACAACGACGCCGCCGATGCGCCGTTCGGCCAGCAGCTGCGCGGTCTCGGCCACGGTCGCTTTCGGGCTGACCGTGACCACCCCGTCGTCGCGCTTGTCCTTGAGAATCTGCTGTACCTGCATCTGCGTTCCTCCGTCGCTCGCGTTAAGGTAGAAGGCTCGGCTGCCTGCGACAATTTGTCAACTCAGACCTTCGAGTCGGGTCAATTCGCGGCGCACTCCGGCCACCAATGCCTGCGCAAACGTATCCAGCCGCCCCAGCCGCCGGTCGTCGGCGTGGCGCACAAGGTAGAAGCTGCGGGTGATCGACACCTCGCCCGGCAGCACCTTGACCAGCCCGTCCGCGGCGGGCAGCGCGAAATCGTGCACGATGCCGACCCCCGCGCCCTGACGCAGCCAGTGGAATTGCACCGCGACCGAATTTGACGCAAGGCCGACCCGTTCCAGCCCCAGATCGCTCAGGTAATCCAGTTCCTTGTCGAAGATCATGTCGGGGATGTAGCCCACGATGCGATGCGCGCGCAGATCGGCCCGCGTCAGGATCGGCGGGTGCTGCGCAAGGTAGTCACGCGATGCGGCCAGATGCAGGCGGTAATCCGTCAGCTTCTGCACCACCAGGCGCCCGGCGGTGGGGGCGGATACGCCGATGGCCAGGTCCGCCTCGCGCCGGGTCAGGTTCACGATGCGCGGCAGGGCGACGATCTGGATTTCCAGATCCGGGTTGTCGGCGCCGATCCGGGCGCAGACCTGCGGCAGCAGGAAATTCGCCATCCCGTCGGGCGCCCCGATCCGGATCTGCCCGGTCATGCCGCTGCCCACGCCGCGCACCGCCTGCGTGCCCAGATCCAGCGCCGCCTCTGCGCCCTCGGCGTGGGACAGCAGGCGCGCGCCCGCATCGGTCAGCGCATAGCCCTGCGGGCTTTTGCCGAACAGCGGCTGGCCCAGCGTTTCCTCCAGCCGCGCGACCCGGCGCCCCACTGTCGCGGGGTCCATCCGCAGCACGCGCCCCGCCCCCGAAAGCCCGCCCCCGCGCGCCACCGCCAGAAAGATCCGCAGGTCGTCCCAGTTGTCCCGCATGGGCTATCCTTGTAAAAATGCAAAACGCTTTTGCCTGATTACCTCTGTACCGTGCATTTGTGCAAGACTACCCTGCCGCCAACCAGACATATCAGGGAAAGCGACCATGAAGGAACTGACGCATTTCATCGACGGGCAGCACGTCAAGGGCAGCTCGGGGCGGTTCACCGAAGTGTTCAACCCCGCCACCGGCGAGGCCATCGCCAAGGTGCCGCTGGCCACGGTCGACGAGCTGAACGACGCGGTGGCGCGCGCCGCCGAGGCGCAGAAAAAATGGGGCGCGACCAACCCGCAGCGCCGCGCCCGCGTCATGATGAAATTCGGCGCCCTCATCAACGAACACATGGACGAGCTGGCCGAGCTGGTGTCGATGGAACACGGCAAGACCCTGCCGGATGCGCGCGGCGACGTGCAGCGCGGGCTTGAGGTGGTCGAGGTCTGCATGGGCGCGCCCAGCCTGCTCAAGGGCGAATACACCGACAATGGCGGGCCGGGCATTGACCTTTATTCCATGCGCCAGCCGCTGGGCGTGGTCGCGGGCATCACCCCGTTCAACTTCCCCGCGATGATCCCGCTGTGGAAGCTGGCGCCGGCGCTGTCGTCGGGCAACGCGATGGTGCTCAAGCCGTCCGAACGCGTGCCGTCCACCTCGCTGCGGCTGGCCGAGCTGCTGATCGAAGCGGGCCTGCCCGCCGGCGTGCTTCAGGTGATCAACGGCGACAAGGAAGTCGTGGACGCCATCCTTGACAACGAGACGATCCAGTCGGTCGGCTTTGTCGGCTCCACCCCGATCGCGCAGTACATCTATGGCCGCGCGGCAAGCAACGGCAAGCGCGCCCAATGCTTTGGCGGCGCCAAGAACCACATGATCATCATGCCCGACGCCGATCTGGACAAGGCCGCCGATGCGCTGGTGGGCGCCAGCTTCGGCGCGGCGGGCGAACGCTGCATGGCGATTTCGGTCGCGGTGCCGGTGGGCAAGGAAACCGCCGACAAGCTGGTCGAAAAGCTGGTGCCGCGCATCGAAAAGCTGAAGGT
>CAXICP010000312.1:0-4509 GCA_964022595.1 uncultured Salipiger sp. | reverse complement strand
ATGCGCGCAAGTTCGGCATCCAGCGCGGTCATGTCCATGCCCAGCCCGGCGTTGAAATCGCGATAGGCCCTCAGCGTGCGCAGGCTGATCTCGCAGGTGGAATCCCACCCGTGGTCATGCGCGAAACGGTCCAGATCGCTGCACAAAAGCGCCACCCGGTCCTTGCCGAAGCCCCCGCGCGGCTTGCGCATGGACATGCCGTATTCAAGGAAATGCCCCGTCATGTGCATGCGCGATCGCAGCGTGCCCGCGCCCTTGATCCCCGTCAGGTAGGAATGTTTCCACAGCCTGCGCCCGTCATAGGCAAGGTTGGCGATCAGCGCGGCGGCAAGGCGCGCCCGGCCGACCAGCCCCGGCCTGCCTGACCCTTTCGGGCGCGCCGAAGCCTGCGCCGCAGGGCCGCGCGTGGCAGAGGGGGATGTTTCGGTGACGGACATGGCGGCCTGCGGATCTTGTTGGGACAGGGCCAGTGTGGGCCGCAGGGCCGGGCGCGATCAATTCGGGAGAAACCCCTAGGGGTCACAGCCGCACGCCGAAAAATGCAGCACGGCGCGGGGGAACCGCGCCGGCCTTGGTCTTGCAAATCGGGGTCAGGTGACGCGAACGGTCAGCGCGCCCAGCCCGTCGACATGGGCGATCATCTCGTCGCCCTTCTGCACCGGCCCGACACCCGCCGGCGTGCCCGACTGGATCACGTCGCCCGGCGCCAGTTCGAAATAGTTCGACAGGTAGGCGATCATTTCGGGCACCTTCCAGATCATCTGGTTCAGGTCTCCCTCTTGCCGGACCTCGCCGTTCACCTTCAGCTCGACGCGCCCTTGCGTCAGGTGACCGACGCTGTCGACCGGGTGGATCGGCCCGATGGGGGCAGAGCGTTCGAACGCCTTGCCGATTTCCCAGGGGCGGCCCATCTTCTTCTGCTCGCCCTGCAGGTCGCGCCGGGTCATGTCCAGCGACACCGCGTAGCCATAGACATGGTCCAGCGCATCCTCGACCGCGATATTGGTGCCGCCCGATTTCAGCACGACCGCCATTTCGATCTCGTGATGCACGTCCGAGCTTTGGCCGGGATAGGGAAAATCGCCCGACGCATCGAGGTTGTCGGGGTTCTTCTGAAAGAAGAACGGCGGCTCGCGGTCCGGGTCGTGGCCCATTTCCACCGCATGCGCGGCGTAGTTGCGGCCGATGCAATAGACGCGACGCACGGGGAACAGCGCGTCAGAGCCCACGATGGGCAGGCCCACCGGCTTGGGCGGATCGATGGCGAAGTTTGTCACGGAAATCCTCCTCTGAGATGGTCCCTGTCTAGCGGGGATCGCGTCGCAAATCAATCCGAACCAATTCAGCCAATTTCGCATTTGGTTCATTTGATCGGCAATAATTGCAACTGGCCCGCATCCTGTGCGACAGTCCTTGGCAAGCTGCGAAAGGCGGATGGATGCAGGACAGAGTCGAATCACGGAACGCCGAAGCCCTGGCCCGCCTTCAGGCGCATATTCGCGATGGCAACTATGCCGAAGGCGACAGGATACCGCCCGAACGCCAGCTGATGGAACAGCTTGGGCTCAGCCGCGCCACGCTGCGCCATGCGCTTGAGGCGCTGGAACGGTCCGGGGCGATCTGGCGCCACGTGGGCAAGGGAACCTTCGTGGGCGACGGCCCGGCGGTGGGGCACGACGCCCTGGCCGAGCTGGGCCGCCAGATTACCCCGATGCGCATGATGCACGCGCGCCTGTGCCTTGAACCGGCTCTGGCGCGCGAGGCGTCGGTGCACGCCACCGCCGAGGCGCTGGCAACCATCGGCCAGACCCTGAAACGCGCCCGCGCCGCCGCCACCTGGGCGGAATACGAAGCGCAGGACGACCAGTTCCACCGCGCCATTGCGCAGGCGTCGGACAACGTGCTGCTGCTGTCCTTCTTCGACCAGCTGAACCGGGCGCGCCGGGCCATCACCTGGGGCAATGTCGAGCGGCGCAATGCCAGGCCGCCCGAGGATCATTCCAGCTTTGACGAACACGACGCGATCCTGCGCGCCATCGCCGACCGGGATGGCGACCGCGCCTGGGGCGCGATGCGCGATCATCTCAAGTCGGTCTCGGCGCGGCTGTTCCCGTGATCGCCTTGCGCGCCCTAACCCGCTGAGGGGAAGGGCGGGTCAAGGTCGCAATCGGCTGCCAGCGCGTTCAGATCCCGGCGCAGCGCCGGGGTCAGCGACAGCCCGTCGTGGCGGCGCCGCTCGGCCATCGCAGTCTTGCCATCGCCCGGCAGGCGCACCGGGTCATGCCCCGGCAACGGGTCCGAGGCGCGCATCTCGGCAAAGATCCGCGCCGCCTCTTCGCCGAACCTGTCGCCGATCCCGAAGGCCGCCGGGTCCAGCGCCACGACGAACTGCCCGGTGTTGGTTTCCGAGGTCGTATCCCTGGTGAAATCCACCACGTCCGAGCCGAAGGCCGCGCCGTTCAGCGCCCCGGCCATCAAGCCGATGGCCACCGAAAGCCCGAACCCCTTCGCCCCGCCAATCGGCAGAAGAAAGCCTTCGGACTTGCGGGCGGGGTCGGTCAGGGGCTTGCCGTCGCGCCCGACCATCCAGCCCTCGGGCATGGGCTGGCCCTGTTGCAGCAGCGTCTTGATCTTGCCCATCGCCGCCACGGTCGTGGCCATGTCGAACACGAACGGATCGGGCCCGGCGGCGGGGGCGGAAAAGGCGATGGGGTTGGTGCCCAGCAGCAGATCGCTGCCCCCGTAGGGCGGCACGTGGTTGGCGCTGCCCACGGCGGCGGCCATGCCCAGCAGGCCCGCCTCGGCCTGGGGCCGCACGTATAGCGCCAGCGGCCCCGCGTGGTTGCCCCGCCGCACGCCGACCCAGCCGATCCCGGCGGTTCGGGCCTTTTGCATCGCCAGGTCGCGGGCGGCGGCCATGGCCAGATGGCCCAGCCCGTTGTCGCCATCGATCACCCCGGTGGCGACGGTTTCCTGCGCCACGGTGATGCGGGCCGCCGGGTTGCAGCCGCCCCCCGCCAGCCGCGCCAGGTACTGGCGCAGGCGGAACACCCCGTGCGTGGCATAGCCGTAGATGTCGGCTTCGACCATCAGGGCGGCGACGGTGCCCGCGTCGCCCCGCGGCACGCCGCGCGCCTGCAAGGCCCGCGCAACGAAGTCGCGCAGGCTGTCGGTTGCGATAAGCGCCGGGTCAGCCATCGTCGCCCACCCGTTCCTTGTGCCAGAACACAACCTTGCGCTGCGTCCATGTGACCGACGCAAAGACCGCCAGCCCCACAAGGCTAAGATACAGGATCAGCGAAAACACCCTTGGCGTGTTCAACTGCGAGGCGGCAACGCGGATCAGCTCGCCAAAGCCCTTGCCACCGCCCAGGAATTCGCCGGTGATCGCCCCGGCCATGACCCCGACCGACCCGATCTTGAGCCCGGTGAAGATCTGCGGCAGGCCCAGCGGAAGCTTCATCTTGATCAGCGTCTGCATCCGGCTTGCGCCCATGGTCTTGAACAGCATGCGGGCGTTTTCATCCGCCGCGTGCAGCCCCGCCGCGGTGCCCACCACGATCGGGAATGTCGCGATGAACGCCGCCAGCGCCACCTTGCTGTCGATGTCAAAGCCCAGCCAGGCCACGAAAAGCGGCGCAAAGGCCACCTTGGGCATGGTGTCGATGGCAACGAGGTACGGCATCACCGCCTTTTCGCCGAACGCGGTTTCCCCCACCAGCACGCCCAGCGAAAAGCCGATGGCGATGGCCAGGGCGAAACCATAGATCACCTCTTTCATGGTGATCCACAGCGCGGTCAGCATGTAGCCCCCGGTCAACAGGTTCTTGCCCACGAAGACCATGTCTTCCAGCGTCTCCCACGGGGTGGGCAGAATGATGGGCGACACCAGTCCAAGGCTGGTCACAAGCTGCCACGAGCCAATGAAGACAAGGAAGACGAAGCTCATCGCCAGCCAGCGCGGCACCGAGTCGATGAAGGCGATTTCCTGAACCCAGACGGTATCCTGTATCGTCTCGGCATCGGTCGGATCATTGGTCTGGAATTCGGTCACATGTCTTCTCCCTTGTCCAGAAGGCCGCGGATGTAGTCGACGATCGACCCGAATTTCGGCGTGGTCATCATGTCCAGCGTGCGCGGGCGCGGAAGGTCGATTTCGACGACCTCGGCGATGCGCCCCGGGCGCGGTTTCATCACCACGACGCGGTCCGACAGGATCACGGCTTCCTGGATCGAATGGGTGACCAGAAAGGCGGTGGCATCCTGTTCGCCGCAGATCCGCTGCAGTTCCATGTTCATCATGTCGCGCGACAGCTCGTCCAGCGCGCTGAACGGTTCATCCAGCAACAGCACCGCCGGCTTGGTGATCAGCATCCGGCAGATCGACGCGCGCTGCGCCATGCCCCCCGAAAGTTCGTTCGGGTAGACGTTTTCAAAGCCCTTCAGCCCGACCATTTCCAGCAGGTCATGGGCCGAATCCATCGCCTTTTTCGCCGCGGCCTTGCCGTC
>CAXICP010000311.1:0-4512 GCA_964022595.1 uncultured Salipiger sp. | reverse complement strand
ATCTTGGCCCAGGTCGCAAGGTCGACGAAGGGCGCGCGCGGCACCGGCAGGCGCCCGTCGCCCATGTCGCGGCGCAGCTCGGAGCCAAGCCCCAGCAGCGGCATCGCGTGGGCCAGCGACACGTCGCGGTCGAAATCGGTGCCCCCAAGGCGAATGCCGTGGCTGGCAAGGATGCGCGGCCCCTGCCCCGTTCCCTCGTAAACCGAAAAATCCGACGTCCCGCCGCCGATGTCGACGATCAGCCCGATGCCCGCGCCGCCCCCCGCCGCGCGCGCGGCGGCCTCGGGTTCGGGCAGGAAATCCACATCCGCGAAACCCGCGGCAAGATAGCAGGCGCGCAGGTCCGCCTCGGCCTGCGCATCGCGTTCGGCGTCATCGTGAAAATGCACCGGCCGCCCCGACAGCACCCGGGTGAATTTCAGCCCCGTCGCGGCCTCGGAGCGCTCGCGCAGTTCGACCAGAAAGGCGGTGACGATCTCGGCCAGGGTCTGGCGCTTGCCCCCCACCAGCCGCTTTTCGTGCAGCAAGGGCTGGCCCAGCACGGATTTGAGCGCGCGCATGTAGCGCCCCTCGTCCCCTGCGACCAGCGCATCGAAGGCCGCCGCGCCGATGCGCATCCGCCCGCCTTCGGGAAAGAACACCGCCGTGGGCAGCGTGTCGGCGCCGCGCTCGATGGCGATGCGATGCACGCCGCCATCCCAGGCCAGCGCGGCGGCGGAATTCGAGGTGCCAAAGTCGATCGCGATCCTGTCCATGCGCATCCCCTGTGCCAAGCCAAGCGCCGTGTCTAGGCGCCCCGCACGGCGGGTGCAAGGCGGTCAGTGCCCGGTATCGGCCCAGCCCGCAAAGATCCGTTCCAGCGCGACCACCGCGTAATACAGCACGATGCCCAGCACCGCGAGCGCGATGAGCACGGCGAACATCAGCGGGTAATTCGAATTGGTCTGCCCCGACAGGAACAGCGCCCCAAGCCCGCGCCCGTGCGGCGAGATGATTTCCACCAGGTTGGTCCCGATGAAGGCCAGCGTCACCGACACCTTCAGCGCGCCGAAGAATTCCGGCAGCGTCTTGGGCAGGGCGATCTTGCGAAAGATCGTCACCTTGCTGGCGCCAAGGCTGCGCAGGATGTCGCGGTATTCCGGTTCCAGCGTCGACAGCCCTATCCCGACCGACACCGCGATGGGAAAGAAGCTGATCAGGAACGCCATCAGCACCGTGTTGAAATCATGTTCACCGATGAACAACAACGCCAGCACCGGCACCAGCGTCGCCTTGGGGATCGCGTTGAACCCCACCAGCAGCGGGTACAGCGCATCGCGCGCGGTGCGCGAAAACCCCATCGCCATGCCAAGCGCCGTGCCGAACAGCACCGCCAGCAGCAGCCCCGCCACGGTGCGCCACAGCGTCTGCCAGCTGCCGATCAGGAACAGTTTCCAGAACTGCGCATAGGCCGCCGGCAGATCCGAAGGCGAGGCCATGACGTAATTCGGCCAGTCGTTGACGCGCACCAGCGCTTCCCAGAAGGCAAGGAAGGCGATGATGGCAAGGACGGGAATGGCGATCTTGCGAAACATCAGTGCACCTCGGGGCCGCGGCCCTGTGCGACGCGGATCTGCTCGCGCAGGATATGCAGCATCTCGGCGCATTCGGGGGTGTAAAGCCGGTCAAGTTCGCGCAGCCCCGAGGGGCCGGGCCATTGCACATCCATCACGTATTGCGTGCGCGCGGGGCGCCCGGACAGCACGAACACCTGGTCCCCAAGGTAAACGCTTTCGCGCAGATCATGGGTGATGAGCACGGCGGTGAACGGTTCCTGCGCGCGCAGGGCGTGCATGGTCTGCCACAGGTCCTCGCGGGTGAAGGCATCCAGCGCGCCGAACGGTTCATCCATGATCAGCACGTCGGGCTTGTGCACGATGGCGCGGCACAGGCTGGCGCGCTGGCGCATGCCGCCCGACAATTCCGACGGGCGCTTGTTTTCGAACCCCTTCAGGCCGACCAGGTCCAGCAATTCCTCGGCGCGGGCCACGCGGTCGGCACGCGGCATTCTTGGGGCGACGATTTCCAGCGGCAGGATCACGTTGTCCAGTATCGTGCGCCATTCCAGCAGCACCGGGTTCTGAAACGCCATGCCCACGGTCTTGCGCGGAGATTTCACCCGTTCGCCATGCAGCCAGACCTCGCCCGCGTCCGGCTTCATCAGCCCGGCGACCAGCCGCGTCAGCGTGGATTTGCCGCAGCCCGACGGGCCGACGACGGCGGCGAATTCGCCTTCGGGAACGTTCAGGTTCAGCCCGTCCAGCACCGGCAAGGGCCCCTTGGGCGTCTGGTAGGCGTGCCGCACATCGCGGATTTCGATCAGGTCGGTCATGTCAGGCTTTCGATGGGCGCCCGGACCGCGAAGGCCCGGGCGCGGCCGTGTCAGTCCAGCGCCAGCGCGTCGGCGCCGGGAAGGAAGCTGGCGTCAAAGAACATCGCCGCCTCCGGTTCGCCCTGGAAGTCGTAGACCGATTTCGTCTGTTCGATGGCGCTCGCCATGCGGTCCGCATCCACGCTGCCGATGCCGTTTTCCTGCACGAAGGGGGTCAGCACGTTGGCATCGATCGCCATTTGCAGCCGTTCCTGTTCCAGCCCCGCATCGGCGGCCGGGTTACGCTGCACCAGGCTTTCGATCGCCTTGGCCGGATCGGCGATGGCGCCCTTCCAGCCGGCGGCGATGGCGGTCAGGAAACCGGTCACCGCCTCGGGGTTTTCGGCGGCGAAATCGGTGTTGACGATGATCGCGTTGCCGTAAAGATCGACGCCGTGATCGGCCATCAGGATGACGCTGATGTCATCCTCGGGCACCCCCAGCCGCTTGAGGTTCAGCGTCGAGCTGAACGAAAAGCCCGTGACCGACGCGACCTTGCCTTCGGCCAGCATCGGCTCGCGCGTGGGAAAGCCGACCGGCTCGACGGTGATCTCGTCCATGTTCAGATCGTTTTCGGCGGCAAAGATCGGGAACTGCGCCCAGGCGCCATCGGGCGGCGGCGCGCCCAGCACCGTGCCCATCAGGTCCGACGGTTCGGACACGCCCAGCGACTTGCGGCCCACCACCGCAAAGGGCGGCTTGTCGTAGATCATCATCACCGCCTTGACCGGAGCATCGGGGTTCTGGTCAAGAAAGCGCATCAGGCTGTTGATGTCGGCAAAGCCCACGGGAAAGGCGCCGGTGGCGACCTTGGGGATGGCGTCAAGCGATCCCTTGCCCTCGGAAATCTCGACAGCAAGGTCCTGCGCGGCGAACATACCGTCGTCGATGGCCAGGAAATAGGGCGCGGCGGGGCCTTCGAACTTCCAGTCCAGCGCAAAGGGCATGTCGGTTTCGGCAACGGCCGGCAGGGCCATGGTCAGCGCCGCCGCAGCGGTGGTGATGAGCTTCTGGAACACGGGGTCTCTCCTCTCCAGTCGCGCACGCCGGGCGGCGCCGCGTTCGATCCGAAGGGCGGAATAGCAGAGACAGCGCCCGCGCGGAGCCTTGGCGCGCATGTGCGGGCGGAAATGCCGCGTTTTTCGCGGCGAGTGCCTAAAATTCAGGCAATCAGGCGATCACGAGCAGCGCGCTTCCACCTGGCGGCCCAAAGCGGCGCGCAGGCTGCGGCTGCTGGTGGGCTTCTGGCAGCATTCCGCATCCGGGTAGCGGCTGACGATCTCGTCGTCGTTCACATGGCCCGAATGGAACACCAGCCGCACGCCAAGATCCGCCAACTGGTCGGCCAGCGGGTACACCTCGCCGTCGCGCAGGTTCACATCCAGCAGCGCCACGTCGGGCAGGTTGCCGTCAAGCGCGTTGAAGGCGCTGCGCAGGCTGGGGAACGGCCCGTCGACATCGTAACCGAAGTCTTCAAGCATCATCTGCATGTCGAGCGCGACGATGAATTCATCCTCGCACAACATCACCTTGGCCTTGCGCCCTTGTTCAAACTGCGTCTTCAGGGGCATAGGTCAAAGTCATCCGTCTACAGTTACCATCAAATTCCACGTCTATCGCGCCGTTGAGCTGCGTTGCCGACAGCTGGATCAGCGTGGACCCGAACCCGGTTCCTGCGCGGTCCGGCTCAACGGGGGCATCGTGGGTTTCGTTCCATACAAGGGCGATCTTTTCATCACCTTCGCGTGTCCACGTCACGTCAAGCTGCCCGTCGACCGGCCCCAGAACGCCGTATTTCGCCGCGTTGGTGGCCAATTCGTGAACCAGCAGGGCAAAAGACGTCAGCGCTTTCCCCGACAGCGCGGCATCCGAACCGGTGATGGTTATGCGCGGCGCCTGCTCGAACTCGTGCGGCGAAAGGATCGCTTCCAGCAAAGCCGCGACGGTCGTGGAAGATCCCGCGCGCTGGTTCTGTCGCAAATCCGGAAGAGTAAGGGCGTGGGCATCCGCCAAAGCCTTCAGCCGTGATCTCAGGTCGGCCGAGAGCTCTTCGACGCTGCGAGCGTTCTTCGCGCTGAGGGAGATCAGTCCGGACGTAAGGC
>CAXICP010000310.1:0-4516 GCA_964022595.1 uncultured Salipiger sp. | reverse complement strand
TGCCCATGGTGGCGATGTCCGGCGCGATGCCGTGGCGTTCGAACCCCCAGAACGCGGCGCCGGTGCGGGCAAAGCCCGGCTGGACCTCGTCGGCGATCACCAGACCTCCGCCCGCCTGCACCGTATGGGCGGCGGGGCGCAGAAAGCCGGGCGGGTCCGCGAAGACGCCGTCAGATGAAAAGATCGAATCCACCAGCAGCGCCGCCGTGCCATGGCCCCTTTCGTCCAGCCGGGCCATCGCGTCGCGCACCGCGCGCGCGAACCCGCCCGCGATGTCATCGCCATAGGCGCCCTGGCCCGGCGCAGGCACGGTTTCCACCCAGTCGGGCGGCGCGCCGCGTTTGATGGCCGAGGGCGACACATCCGTCACCAGCGCCGTGTTCCCGTGATAGGCGGTCTGCGTCACGATCACGCCGCGCCTTGCGGTGGCGGCAAAGGCGATGCGCAGCGCAAGGTCGTTCGCCTCGCTGCCCGAACAGGTCAGCACGACATTCGACAGCGGCTCGGGCAGGTGCGCCTTGAGCGCTTCGATATAGTCGTCGACCACGCCGACCACGTAGCGCGTGTTGGTGTTCAGCCGGGCGATCTGGGCGCTGACCGCCTGCACCACGTCGGGGTGGGAATGCCCGACCGAGGGCACGTTGTTGTAGAAATCCAGGTAACGCGTGCCGTCCGCCGCCGTCATCCAGGCGCCGCTGGCCGACACCATTTCGATCGGATCGCGATAAAACAGCACCGACGCCGCGCCAAGGTTCGCCAGCCTGCGTCCCACCGCGCCCTGCGCGCCGCGCGATGCGTCAAAGGCGTTCATGTCGAGGATCTGTCGCACACGGCTCATGCGGTTTGCTCCAG
This sequence comes from uncultured Salipiger sp., assembly GCA_964022595.1. Lineage (GTDB taxonomy): Bacteria > Pseudomonadota > Alphaproteobacteria > Rhodobacterales > Rhodobacteraceae > Salipiger. The sequence goes on along the minus strand of CAXICP010000310.1, from coordinate 3,664 downwards.
CCAGTCGCGGGCCAGCGCGACGGTGCCCGCGGTATAGGCGCCGTGCCCGGCTTCGGCAGCGGTCTGTGTTTCCGCGTGCGAGGCGATCCACGCGGTCAGCAGCAGGCGGCGGAACATCACGAAGGTCGGGATCATCGCTTCGTGCGTTGCGTCCAGCGGCGCGACCGACCGGTACCCGCGCAACCAGGCGGCCTGCAGCGCGGGGATATAGGGCTGGGTTTCGTGAAACGAGATCGCAGCGGCGAAATCATAGACGAACCAGGAAAACCCGCAGTCGTCGAAATCGATCACCCCAAGGCGCCCTTCGTCCTGCAACAGGTTGGCCAGCCGCAGGTCGGCGTGAACCAGCCCGAAGCGGTCCTCGCCCTCGCCGTAATCCGCAAGCTTGCGCCGCAGCACCTCGCAGGTCTGTTCCAGCACCGCGCGCCCCGCGTCATCCAGCCCCGGCGCCGCGCGCCAGTCGCCCCAAAGCGGCGCCGCGCCAAAGGCGCTGTCAAAGTTCCACGTCTTGCGGGTGAACCCATCCGGGCGCTGCCAGTCGCGGGCGTGGGCGTGCAGACGGGCCGAAATGGCGCCCAGCAGTTCGAACCCGGGCGCAAGGCTTTCGCCCGCCGCCGGTTCATCGCCGGACATGAAGGCAAAGCCGACCACGTGGCGCGTTTCGGCGCCGTCCTGAAAGCTGGCCACATGGCCGCCGCTGCGGGTGGTCAGCGGCTCTGGCGTGTCGATGGCGCCGGTTTCGCGCAGGGCGTTGATCCAGGCCAGTTCGGATTCGATTTCGGCGCGGCTGTGATAGGCGGGGCGGTGCACCCTCAGGATCACCGGGGCCGCGCGGACAGGGTCGGTGGCAAGAAAGGTGGCATTTTCCGACAGGGTCAGCAGGCGCACGTCGGCGGCATCGCTCAGCCCCCACTGGCCGCGCAGCGACAGCGCCCCCTGCCGCAGCCGTTCGGTAAAGCCCGCGTCGTAAAGATCTGCCATCTGCTGCCCTTTTCTTTTGCACGCCATCTCTGGCTAGGGTCGAAATCTGCGACTTGCAACATTTTGCGCTTGTCCCCTTGTCCATGCTCGCGGTCATCTTGCGCAAACGCCCAATCGCAGGGCAGGAACGAAGGGAACGCCGCCATGCTTACATCCATCGCAGGAAAATCGGTCATCGTGACCGGCGGGTCCAAGGGGATCGGCCGGGGCATCGCCGAAGTCTTTGCCGCGCAGGGCGCCAGGGTCATGATCGCCGCGCGCGGCGCCGAGGCGGCGCAAGACACGGTCGACGCGATCAAGGCCGCCGGCGGCACCGCGGCCTGGCACGCCACCGACGTGGCCGACTGGGACAGCGTGCAGGCCATGGTCGCGGCCACGGTGGACGCTTTCGGCGGGGTCGACATCCTGTGCGCCAACGCGGGCATCTTTCCGCAGGTCAAGATGGTCGACATGGCCCCCGAAGATTGGGACGCGGTCATGTCGGTGAACCTCAAAAGCAGCTTTCTGTGCGTCAAGGCCTGCATCCCCGTGTTCGAGGCGGCGGGCAAGGGGCGTGTGGTGCTGACCTCGTCCATCACCGGGCCGGTCACGGGCTATCCGGGCTGGGCGCATTACGGCGCGTCCAAGGCCGGGCAGCTTGGCTTCCTGCGCACCGCCGCGATGGAACTGGCGCGCTATGGCACCACGATCAACGCGGTTCTGCCGGGCAATATCATGACCGAGGGGCTGGCGGATCTGGGGCAGGGTTACCTTGACAGCATGGCCGCCGCGATCCCGCTGAAACGGCTGGGGGCCGTGGCCGACATCGGCAATGCCGCGCTGTTCTTTGCCAGCGACGAGGCGGGCTACATCACGGGTCAGCAGATCGTGGTGGACGGCGGACAGATCCTGCCCGAAAGCATCGATGCCATCGGCGAAATCTGACGGGCGGGGCTGCCGCATCAGGGCCTTGCGGGGCGCCTGTTGCCGCGTGGCCGGCAGCGCGGGGTAGGGGCGCCGCGCCGGGCGCCCCCGCAGGTCACATCGACGCGCTCAGCGCCTGGTCAAGGTCGGCGATCAGATCGTCCGGGTCTTCGATGCCGATGGAAATGCGCACCACGTTCGGGGCCGCCCCCGCCGCGATCTGCTGCTCTTCGCTCAGCTGGCGGTGGGTGGTCGACGCCGAATGGATCACCAGACTGCGCGTGTCGCCAAGGTTGGCCACATGGCTGAAGATTTCCAGCGCGTCGACGAACTTCATGCAGCCCTCGTAGCCCGATTTCAGCGCGACGGTGAACAGCCCTCCGGCGCCCTTGGGGCAGATCCGTTCGGCGCGGTCGTGATAGGGCGACGACGGCAACCCGGCATAGGTGACCTGTTCGACGGCCGGGTGGCTTTCCAGCCAGGCCGCGACGCGTTTGGCGTTCTCGACGTGCTTTTGCATGCGCAGCGACAGCGTCTCGATCCCCATCAGCGTGTAATGCGCCGCCTGCGGGTTCAGCGTCATGCCCAGATCGCGCAGGCCGATGGCGATGGAATGGAAGGTGAAGGCCAGGTTGCCGAAGGTCTCGTGGAATTTCAGCCCGTGATAGGCGGGCTCGGGCGCCGAAAGCGACGGAAACTTGTCCGATGCGGACCAGTCGAAGCGGCCCGAATCCACCACGCAGCCGCCCGTGACGGTGCCGTTGCCGGTCAGGTACTTGGTCATGGAATGCACCACCAGCGTCGCGCCGTGATCGATCGGGCGGCACAGGTACGGCGTGGCCGAGGTGTTGTCGACGATCAGCGGAATGCCCGCCCGGTCGGCGATGGCGGCGATGGCGACAAGGTCGGTGACATAGCCGCCCGGGTTGGCGATGGATTCGCAGAACACCGCACGGGTGTTGTCGTCGATCGCCGCCTCGACCGCGTCCAGGTCATCGAAGTCGACAAAGGTGCAGGACCAGCCGAAGCGCTTGATGGTCTGGCTGAACTGGGTGATCGTGCCGCCATAGGCGCGGGTCGACGCGACGATGTTCTGCCCCGGGCCCATCAGCGGGAACAACGCCATGATCTGCGCCGCGTGCCCCGACGCGCAGCAGATCGCGCCAGCGCCGCCTTCCAGCGTGGCGATGCGTTCCTGCAGGGCCGAGACGGTGGGATTCGTCAGGCGGGAATAGATGTAGCCCACTTCCTGCAGGTTGAAGAGCGCGGCCGCGTGATCGGCGTCGCGGAACACGTAGGCGGTCGTCTGATAGATCGGGACCTGCCGCGCGCCGGTGGCCGGATCGGGCCGCGCGCCGGCGTGCACCTGAAGCGTGTCGAAACCATGAGTCATCCTGTCCTCCCTTTGGATGGCAACCCGCCAAGGGGTACTGTATCGGCGCCGCCCGGGCAATATCGTCGCCGGCTGTCCGGGGCAGGGGCGGACATGAAAAGAGCGGGCGCAACGGCCCGCTCTTTCGCAAAGTGTCATGTGTCGCGGGGGGTCAGCCGCCCCATACGTAGACCGCCGCGAACAGGAACAGCCACACCACGTCGACGAAGTGCCAGTACCATGCGGCGGCTTCGAAGCCGACGTGCTTGGTCGGGGTGAAATCGCCCCGAAGCAGGCGCAGCAGGCAGATGAACAGGAAGATCGTCCCGATCAACACGTGAACGCCGTGAAACCCGGTCGCCATGAAGAAGTTGGCGCCGTAGATGTTGCCCGAAAAGCCGAAGGCCG
>CAXICP010000309.1:0-4532 GCA_964022595.1 uncultured Salipiger sp. | reverse complement strand
CGCCGCGCGCCGCCGCCGAATCGCGCGCAATGGATCTGCTGGCCAGCGTCGGGGTGGAAAGCCGGGCGCAGCACCGGCCCGCGGCGCTGTCGGGGGGCGAACAGCAGCGCGTCGCCTTCTGCCGCGCCATGGCCAACGCGCCCAAGCTGCTGCTGGCGGACGAGCCGACGGGCAACCTTGATCCCGCCACGTCGGACACGGTGTTCGGCGCGCTGATGGCTCTGGTGCGCGACACCGGCCTTTCGGCGCTGATCGCCACGCACAACCTGGAACTGGCATCGCGCATGGATCGCCGCGTCCGGCTGGAAGGCGGCGCGCTGATCCCGGTCTGACGCGCTAACGCATCGCCAGCCACACGCCCGATGCCATCAGGGTGATTCCCGCCCCCCGCGACAGGGTCAACGGCGCGGGAATCGCGCCCAGCAGGCCGAAATGGTCGATGATCGCCGCGCTGATCAACTGCCCCACCAGCACGAAGAAGATCGACCTTCCGATGCCGAAATGCGGCGCGACAAAGGTGATGCTAAGCACGTAGAACGCCACGAACAGCCCTGCCAGGAACAAGTGCTTGGGTGCCCCCCAGGCGCGGGCGACGGGGCGCGGGTCCAGCACGAAAAGCACCAGCACCGCCGCCGAAAGCGCCACGCAGAACAGGATCACCGCCGCCCCCGCGGGCGAGCCCATATGCGCCCCCAACCGGGCGTTCAGCGCAGCAAGGACAGGGATGCCGATCCCGGCGGCAAGCATGGTCAGGGCATAGACGGGCATGGGCATTCTTTCGCGAAGGGCTTGATCCGGGCGCCGCCACGGGCGACAGAGAAAAGGGCAGGGACAGATGGGAGCACTGGCATGAAACGGGTGATGATGGGCGTCTGGCTGTGCGCCGGGCTTGCAATGGTGGCCTGCGCGCCCGAGGAAATGCCGCAGCCGGCGGACGGACGGGCGCTGTTCATGCAGTACTGTTCGGCCTGTCACGGCGAGAATGCAAGAGGCGACGGCCCGATGGCGCGCGCAATGGCGAAGGCGCCCAAGGATCTGACGCTGATAGCGCTGCGCCACGGCGGCGAATTTCCCCGCGCCAAGGTGCTGTCGACCATCGACGGCTATGCGAAATCCGACCTTGCCGGCCCCTCGATGCCGGAATTCGGAGAGCTTCTTGAAGGCGATCTGATCCCGCTTGATACCGGCGATGGCAAGATGACCCCCACGCCGCGCAAGATGGTGGCGCTGGTGGAATACCTTGACTCGGTGCAGCAGACGCGCTGATCCCCACGGGGGTCAGATCGCGATCATGCGGCGGGTCATGTCCCAGTAGATGTCGCACACCTGGTCGACCGTCAGGCGGCCCTTGTCGCGATACCACGTGTTGACCCCGGTCAGCATGGCGATCAGCGCATAGGTGGCCAGCGCCGGGTCGGGGACGGTGAACCGCCCTGCCGCCTGCCCGTCGCGCAGAATGCCGGTCAGCGCGCCCTCATAGCGTTTGCGCAGGCTTTCGATGACGGCAAAATTCTCGGGGTCGAGGTTGCGCAGTTCCATGTAGGAAATGAAAATTGCCTCGGGGCGCGCAAGGTTGAAGCGGATGTGAAAGCGCACGAACGCCTCAAGCCGCTGGTCGGGGGCGGCGGGGGCTGGTTCGTTCTGCCAGGCGCGCAGCAGCTCGTCCATGTGGCCCCGCAGCAGGTCGAACAGAAGCGCCTGCTTGTCGGGGGTGTAATTGTACAGCGCCCCAGCCTGCACGCCGACCTCGGCCGCGATCTGGCGCATCGACACCGCCGCATAGCCGTGTTTCGCGAAAAGCCTCAGCGCCGCCGCGCGGATGCGGGGGCCGGTCTGGGCGGAATGGGATCCCTGGGTGCGCGCCATGCCACAGGATGGATATGAACGCACGTTCAGGTCAAGCCGCGCGCTTGCCCCGGGCCGCCCGGTGCGGCAAGAGGGAAACAGACCGGACGGAAGATGACCCCATGCGCCTGCTGCCCCTGCTGATCCCTGTCGCTCTTTCTGGCTGCGCCGCCTTTCCGCAGCTTGACCGCGCGCGAACCCCGGAAACGCGCTGGGCGCCCTATCCGGACCTGCTGCCGCTGGAACAGCTGGTTTCGGGGCCGGCGCCGCGTGTCGATGCGCAGATGCAGGCGGGAATCGAAGGCCGGGCCGAGGCGCTGCGCGCCCGCGCGGCGCAGCTTGATGGCCCCGTGGTGCCGCCGCAGGTGCGCGCGCGCATGTCCCAGGGGGTCGCCGACCCGGGCTGACCGGCCCTCCGCGCGCGCCCCGATCCGCCAAGTTGCACCGATGGCGTTGCACGCGGCGCGTCCTGCGGATACTGCGTGCGCGTCATGTTCGCAAAGTTTTCGCGGGGCAGCCGCTGCCCCGCCAGTCAGGAAGGAAAGCCCGATGTCCGGCCCCACCACTGAACCGCTTCGTCTCGGGATCGCCGGCCTTGGCACCGTGGGCGCCGGAGTCGTCAAGATCGTGCGCCAGAAATCGGCCCTGCTTCAGGATCGCGCGGGCCGCCGGATCGAAATCTCGGCCGTGTCGGCGCGCAACCGCGACAAGGATCGCGGCGTGTCGCTGGAACCCTATGAATGGCAGGACGACCCGGTCGCGCTGGCGCAGCGCGACGACGTGGATGTCTTCGTCGAACTGGTGGGCGGCTCGGACGGGCCGGCCAAGGCCGCGGTCGAGGCGGCGCTGAAGGCCGGCAAGGACGTGGTCACCGCCAACAAGGCGCTTCTGGCCCATCACGGCCAGGCGCTGGCCGAACTGGCCGAACAGAACGGCGCCGTGCTGCGGTTCGAGGCGGCGGTCGCCGGCGGCATCCCCGTCATCAAGGCGCTGACCGAAAGCCTTGCCGGGAACGAGATCACCCGCGTGATGGGCGTGATGAACGGCACCTGCAACTATATCCTGACGCGCATGGAAAGCGCCGGGCTGGCCTATGCCGAAGCCTTTGCCGAGGCGGACGCGCTGGGCTTTCTTGAAGCCGACCCCGAACTGGATGTCGGCGGGATCGATGCGGGGCACAAGCTGTCGCTGCTGGCGTCCATCGCCTTTGGCACGCAGGTGGCCTTTGCCGGGGTCGACCTGGAAGGCATCGGGCGCGTCAGCATCGACGACATTCGCCAGGCCAGCGACATGGGCTACAAGATCAAGCTGCTGGGCGTGTGCCGCCTGACCGGGCGGGGGCTGGAACAGTCCATGTCGCCGTGCCTCGTGCCGGCGACGTCTCCGCTGGGGCAGCTGGATGGCGGCACGAACATGGTGGTGATCGAAGGCGACCAGGTCGGCCAGATCGTCATGCGCGGCGCGGGCGCGGGCGAAGGCCCCACCGCCAGCGCGGTGATGGGCGACGTGATGGACATCGCGCGGGGCACGCGCGTCACCACCTTCGGCGCGCCGGCCTCGCGGCTTGTGGCGGCGACCCCGGCGCAGACGGCGACCCCGGCGCCCTATTACCTGCGCATGAACCTTGCGGACAAGCCGGGCGCGCTGGCCAAGGTGGCGGCGGCGCTTGGCGATGCGGGGGTGTCGATCCACCGGATGCGCCAGTACGACCACGTGGACAATTCCGCGCCGGTCCTGATCGTGACGCACCTGACCACCCGCGCCGCGCTGGACCAGGCACTGGATGCGATCCCGACCACCGGCGTGGTGCAGGACCGGCCCATCGCTCTGCGCATCGAGGCGGTCTGACCCCGATCGTGGCGCCCTTGCGCCTTTCGCCCGCTGCCCGGCGGCGCAGCCGCGCGCGTTAGCGCGACCGGCCTTGTGCTTTCGTTCCGGGGCGGGCTACACCCTTGGCGACAGACTTTTCAGAGGAAGACCCCATGTCGATCCCCAAGGATTTCAATGACCGCATGCTTTCGCTGGGCCTGGCACGGGTGGCCGAACAGGCTGCCATCGCCTCGGCAAAGCTGATCGGCCATGGCGATGAAAAGGCCGCCGACCAGGCTGCCGTGAACGCGATGCGCGACCAGCTCAACAAGCTCGACATCAAGGGCGTCGTGGTGATCGGCGAGGGCGAGCGCGACGAAGCCCCGATGCTGTACATCGGCGAAGAGGTCGGCACCGGCACGGGCCCGGGCGTGGATATCGCGCTGGACCCGCTGGAAGGCACCACGCTGACCGCCAAGGACATGCCCAACGCGCTGACCGTGATTGCCATGGGCCCGCGCGGCTCGATGCTGCACGCGCCGGACACCTATATGGACAAGCTGGCCATTGGCCCCGGCTACCCCGAAGGCGTGGTGACCCTGGAGATGTCGCCGCGTGAACGCGTTGAAGCACTGGCCAAGGCCAAGGGCTGCGCACCGTCGGACATCACCGTCTGCATCCTGGAGCGCCCGCGCCACGAGACCATGATCGCCGAAGTGCGTGAAACCGGTGCTGCGATCCGTCTGATCACCGATGGCGACGTCGCGGGCGTCATGCACTGCGCCGAATCTGAGATCACCGGCATCGACATGTACATGGGCCAGGGCGGCGCACCCGAAGTTGTGCTGGCGGCTGCGGCGCTGAAATGCATGAGCGGA
>CAXICP010000308.1:0-4556 GCA_964022595.1 uncultured Salipiger sp. | reverse complement strand
AACTGGACGCCGCAGCAGGCAGAATAAAACCGGTGCCAACGGCACGTTCGGGAGTCCTGCCGCGCCCTCGTTCTGGGATGATTGACCATGCTGGACGTGGCCAAATCCCTGCCGGGAGACCCCGAGGAGTTGCGACGGTTCACGGCGCTCTTGCTGGCCGAAGTGATGTCGCAGGCGATGCTGATCGAGAAGCTTTGCCGCCAGCTCGCCGGTCGCCGAAGCCATCGTTTTGGCACGTCGTCGCAGACCACCCTGCAGCTTCAACTGGCGCTCGGGGCAACTGAGATCTCTATCGCCAGGATGACCGCGAAGCTGCGGCTGCCGGACGAGGAAGAAAAGACAAGCCGAAGCGCCGTTCCATCCCCGATCACATCCCGCGCCAGGAGATCGAGCTGACCACCGGCGACGAGGACTGTGCGCGCTGCGGTGGAACCCTTCGCCGCCTCGGTGAGGATGTGACCGAAGAGCTGGAGTATGTTCCCGACCGGTTCATGGTGAACCGGATCGCCCGCCCGCGCATGGCCTGTTCCGGCTGCGAGACCTTCACTCAGCTCCCTCTGCCATCCCGACCGATCGAGCGCGGCCGCCCCGGCCCAGGCCTGATGGCGCATATGCTGGTCTCCAGATACGCCGACCACCTGCCGCTCTGTCGCCAAAGCCAGATCGTCAAGCGCGAAGGGTTCGACCTCGACCGCTCGCACCTGACCGAGTCGGCATGTCCACCGCGCTGCTGGAACCGCTCGCCGATGCATTTGGGCGGCATGTCTTGGCCGGGCAGGCGATCTTCGCGGATGACACGCCGGTCAAGATGTGGCGCCCGGCACCGGCAAGACCGCGACGGCGCGGCTTTGGGCTTATGGGCGCGACGAGCGGCCCTGGGGTGGCCATGCCCCGCCCGCCATCTGGTATCGCTTCTCGCCCGATCGAAAGGGCCAGCACCCCAAGGAACACCTGCCAGAATATCGCGGCTGGATGCATGCCGATGGCTGCCTACCGGTCCAGAGACATCCACGAAGTCGCCTGCATGCCCCATGTCCGGCGCAAGTTCGTCGACATCCACGGGCCCAGGGCTCGGTCGGCCATCTCCGACGGAGCCATCCGGCGCATCGCGCAGCTCTATGCGGTCGAGAAGGAGGCACGAGGGTCGCCGCCGGACAGGCGCATCGATATCCGCCAGGCGAAGGTGGCACCAATCTTCGACGAAGTTAAAAACCTGGCTGCGCGATCAACTACCCACGATCTCCGGAAAGTCGCCACTGGCCGTGGCAATCCGGTATGCCCTGACGCGCATGAAGCGGCTTCGGCCCTATCTCGACCACGGTATTCTGGCGCTGGACAACAACACAGCTGAACGGGCCATGCGATCCGTGGCCCCGGCGGAAGAATTACCTGTTCGTCGGCTCGCAGACCGGCGGTCGCGCCACTGCCATCGCCTACACCCTTATCGAGACCGCCACGCTAAACGGTGTGGACCCGCAGGGATGGCCGCCGCGCGCATCGCCGACCACAAGATCACCCGCGTGGATGATCTGATGCCATGGAACTGGTCAAACGACGCGGCCTGGCCGGACGCTTACGAATTTTCAGGGGAGCAGGTCAGTCCAAAGGACTGGGAAATGCGATTTCAATCGACGACCGCCCCCGGTTTCGTACCTACTCTTACAAGCCGTCCGCCAGCCTCCGCGAGAGGTTCGTCGTTAACGCTGCCTTGACGCTATTCGCCGCCCCTTGCGCCCGGCAAGAAGCTCGCTGATGCCGTGCCTACCCTTTCGGCACGCCCTTGGAACGGGCCAGGCGTTTTTGCGCGGCGATGCGGAAGGGGGCGTTGGGGCCGCCGAAGCCGGTGTAGCCGGGGTCGCGCTGGACGATTTCGAAAAACATGCCGCCCGCGAAAGCGCGTGAGTAAAGCTGAAGGAATTCCGCCCCGTTTTCCTGATCATACAGCAGGTTCGCCGCGCGCAGCCGATCGAGGAACCCCTGGGGCAGGTCGAACCTGGCGGCAAGATCCTCGTAGTAGTTCGCCGGGATGGGCAGCGGTGCAAAGCCCAGCCGGTCGAGCCTTTCGGCGGTGTCAAAGATGTCCTGCGTGGCAAGCGCGATATGTTGCACCGAGGCGCCGAAGGTGTCGGCAAGGAAGCGGCCCGCCAGCGTCCGGTGGGTCTCGGCCCCGTTCAGGGTGACGCGCAGGGCGCCGTCGGGGCTTGCGACCACCTGGCTGCGCACCAGCCCGTCGGGGTCGATCACATCGACCATCGGCGATTTGTGCATGTCGAAAAGCGCCGTGTAGAACAGCGACCAGCTTAGCATGTCCTCATAGGACATGGTCTGCGCAAGGTGGTCGATGCCGGTGATGCCCGCGCCAGTGCCGGTGTCGGGGCCGTCGTCCACGGGGGTGAATTCCACGTCCCACACCCGGTCCAGCCCGCTTTCATCGTCGATGAAATGCAGCACCGATCCGCCCAGGCCCCGGATCGCGGGGATATCCAGCTCACCCGGTGCCACGGGCTGGCGGAAGGGGGCCGAGCCAAGCGCCGTCGCCCGGGCCACCGTGTCGCGCGCCGAGGAAACGGCAAGCCCGATGTCGCAGATGCAGGTGCCGCGCGCGTTCCAGGCGTGGGCCGCGTGGCCTTCGGCCTCGGCGTTCACCACGATGCGCACATCGTTCTGCTGCCACAGGTCGATCTTGCGGTTCCGGTGCCGCCCTGCCCTGCGAAAGCCCAGCGTGGCAAGAAACCTGGCCAGCGCGACGGCGGCGTCGCCCTGCGCGGCGAATTCGACGAACAGCACCCCCTTTGCCCGGGGACGCGCCGGCAGGCACGGCAGATCGCCCCCCGCCCGGGGATCGTCGCGGCGCACGTCGTCCATCAGCGCGACCAGCGCGCGATAACCGTCCTGCGCGACGCCCCTCGGGTTGGTGCCGCGGAACTGATCGTTGAAGATTTCCAGGCTGAGCGGCCCCGCATAGCCCGTGGCCATGACCGCGTTCATGAAGCCCCGCACGTCAAGGTCGCCCTCGCCCGGCATGTTGCGGAAATGGCGCGACCAGTACAGCAGGTCCATGTGGATCGCCGGGGCATCCGCCAGCTGCACGAAGAAGATGCGATCACCCGGGATCGCGCGGATCGAGCTGCTGTCGATGCCCCGGCCAAGGCTGTGAAAACTGTCGAGGATCAGCCCGATGTTGGGGTGATCGGCGCGGCGCACGATTTCCCAGGCATCGCGATGATCGTTCACATGCCGCCCCCAGGCGAGCGCCTCGTAGCCGACCTTGATGCCGCGCGGCGCGGCGATTTCGCCAAGCGCGGCAAGATCGTCGGCGGCGCGATCGATGCCGCCCAGGCTTTGCGGATGCACCGACGAGCACACCAGGATGCGGTCGGCGCCCAGTTCCTGCATCACGTCGAACTTGCGCCGCGCCCGGTCAAAGGCCTTTTTGCGCAGCGGCTCGGGAAGGCATTCGAAATCCCGGAACGGCTGGAACAGGGTGATGTCCAGCCCGTGGTCGCGGATCATCCGGCCCACCTCGCGCGGGCCGCCGTCATGGGCGATGAAATCCTGTTCGAAAATCTCGATCCCGTCATAGCCCGCCGCCGCGATCGCCTCGAGCTTTTCGGGGAGCGAACCTGAAATCGACACCGTCGCGATGGAGGTCTTCATGCGCCTGTCTCCTCAGTATCCAAGAACGCGGGGCAGCCAGATCACCGTTTCCGGCACGAAGGTCAGGATGATCAGCACCAGCACCTCGACCAGAAAGAACGGCATGATCGCGCGGATCAGCCGCGCCATGCCGACCTGCGCCACCCCTTCGGCGACGAACAGGCACAGCCCCAGCGGCGGGGTGATCAACCCGATCATCAGGTTGAAGATCACGAGAATGCCGAAATGCACCGGGTCCACGCCCATCGACACGGCGATCGGGTGCATGATCGGCACCAGCACCAGCATGGCGGCGATGCCTTCAAGGAACAGCCCCACCAGCAGGAACAGCACGATCACCGCGACCAGGAAGGTGGTCTTGCTGTCGACATTCCCAAGCACCCAGTCGGTCAGCATGTTGGGCACGCGGTTGTAGGTCAGCAGCCAGTTCGCGGCGGACACGGCCGCGATGATGATAAGGATCATCGCGCTGTCGCGCATGGCGTCGGTGAAGATGCGCGGCAGCGCCCGCAGCGGGATGTTGCGATAGACCAGCACCCCCAGCACCAGCGCGTAGGCCACGGCAAAGCTTGCCGCCTCGGTCGGGGTCACGACGCCCAGCAGGATCGAGCCCACCACGAAAACCGGCATCAGCAGCGGCAGGATGCCCGCCAGCAGCGCCCGCCCGGCCCCCTGCGTGGGCGCCGCCGCGGCGGCGGCTTCGGGGTCCACCTTGACCGTCAGCATGACATAAGCCGACAGGAAAATCGCCAGCAGCAGCCCCGGCACCACGCCCGCCATGAACAGCGCCGGCACCGAAACGCCCGACACGATCAGCGCGTAGATGATGACCGGGATCGACGGCGGGATGATCGGCCCGATGACCGACGAGGCGGCGGTCAGCGCGGCGGCGGTCAGCG
>CAXICP010000307.1:0-4566 GCA_964022595.1 uncultured Salipiger sp. | reverse complement strand
ACGTCATTGCATCTGTCTTGTGCAACAAAAAAGCCCCCGAGGTGATCGGGGGCGCATGGGGATCCGTTATGGTTCCGTCTTACCGGCCCATGCGCCTTTTTCCTACGATACGTACCAGTCGGGCCACCGTTGGGGTACTCCTTCAGCATTGCACGCGCCGGACCTTAGGGGCGGCGGGCGCGGGCGTCAACCGTGGATTCGGCGTTATGGGCGGTTTCGTTTTGCATAAGTTCCATTTCCTTGGGGGAATCCGAAACTTTCGTAAAGAAAAAATCCATATCGTGAAATGGTCAGCAGTTCTTTCCTAGCTTCCCGGCGCGTCGCGCAGGCCGCGCGCAGACGTGAATTGCGTGAAACATGCCTTTGCGGCAGGCTGTACCAAGCGGCCTTCTGGCCGGTTTTCCGCACGAGGGTTCAGACATGCGCATTCAGACGGTTCCCCAGCACCGCGTTCGCGGTTTCAACATGGTCAAGGCGGGGCTGCTTGTCGCGCTTATGGGCGTCGGCTTTTGCCTGTCCGCTCAGCAGCGCGAGGCGCTTGCGGCGGATGACGCCGTCGTGCATTCGCTGGTGGTTCCGGCGGCGGGCGCCGCACAAGGCGACGTGCCTGCCACGGGCGTCACGATCTGACCGCGCGCAAGCGGCGTCAGACGTTGACGCCGGTGCCCTGCAACACGCCGTGTTCCAGCGCGTAACGCGTCAGCCCCGCGGTCGAACTGATCCCCAGCTTGCGCTTGATGTTCTTGCGGTGGGTTTCGACGGTGCGCACCGAGATATCCAGTTCGGCAGCCACTTCCTTGTTCGACCGGCCCTGCGCCAGTTGCAGCAGCACCACCTGTTCGCGGTTGGTCAGCTGTTCGCGCCCGCCCGACATCACCGGGCGCAGCGCGCCGGCGGCGCCGGTGCAAAGATAGCGTTCGCCGGCCATCACCGCATCGATGGCGTGCTTCACCTCTTCGCTGGGCACGTCCTTGAGAACATAGCCCATCGCGCCGTGCCCCAGCGCGGTCGACACGTATTCGGGCGTGTCATGCATCGACAGCACAAGGATGCGCGTTTCGGGGCGGCGTTCAAGGATCATCTCGGTCGCCGACAGCCCGTTCAGCCCCGGCATGTTCAGATCCATCAGGATCACGTCGGGGGCAAGATCGTCCAGCCGGTCGATCATTTCCTGCCCGCTTGACAGGGTCGCGGCGACGGCGATGTCGTCGTAGCTTTCAAGGATCGCCTCGATGCCCTCGGCCACAAGGGGATGATCGTCCACGATCACGACTCGGGTGGTGTTCATGCGGGGCGCCTCATGCGCTGGTCCGGACCGGGGGCGTGCTGCCTTCGGGCGGAAGCAGGTGCGACAGGGGAATCTCGGCTTCGATAACGGTGCCCTCGCGCGATGACAACACCCGCAGCGCCCCGCCAAGCTGATCCATGCGTTCCTGCATGTTGCGCAGCCCGATCCCGCGCCGGTCCTGGCTGGCCTGGTCGATACCGCAGCCGTTGTCGGCGATCCGCAGCGTGCATCCGCGCCGGTGCCCGCGCAGGTCGATGTCGACCCGGGTCGCGCCGGCGTGGCGTTCCACGTTGGTCAGCGCCTCTTGCGCGATGCGGTAAAGCGCGATGCGCCCTTCCTGGTCGATGCGGTTGCGGAACACCACGGTTTCAAACACCGTCTCGATGCCGGTGCGGGCGTGGAAATCTTCGGTCAGCGCCTTGAGAGCGGGACCCAGCCCCAGGTCGTCAAGCATGCCGGGGCGCAGATCGCGGCTGATGCGGCGCACCTCCTGGATGGCGCCGGACAGGTTTTCCTGCCCCCGCGCCAGCGCATCGCCCGCCCGCGCATCGCCGCTGGCAAGCCGGCGGATGGCGATATCCAGCGCGTATTTCACCCCCACCAGGATCTGGCTGATGCCATCGTGCAATTCGCGCGCGACGCGGCCGCGTTCCTCTTCCTGGGCGTCGAACACGCGCTGCGTCAGTTCCTTGAGCTTGGCATCCGCCAGCCGCCGTTCGCGCAGGTTCATCATCAGGCCCGACAGGAACACCATCAAGAGCGCGGTCAGCGTGATCGCCCCGATATAAAGGAAGGTGCGCCGCACCTGGGCTTCGACCCCGGCGCGGGCGGCGGCGACCTCGCGGGTGATGTCATCGATCCACACGCCGGTGCCGACCGCCCACTGCCAGTCCTGGAACCCCAGCACGAACGAGATCATCCGCGCCTCTTCGCCGGTCGACGGCTTGGGCCAAAGGTATTCGTGGTATCCCGACCCGGCGCGCGCGATTTCGATCAGCCGGTCGGTGACGGGGGTGCCCTCGCTGTCGGTCAGCCCCGACCAGTCCTTGCCGATCATCCCGGTGCGGCGCGGGGACACAAGGTTCACCCCGTCGTAATCGTAGACAAAGAACGATCCGTCCTCGCCGTAGATCATCGCGGCAAGGATCTGCGCGACGCGCTGCTTGGCCTCGTCATCGTCGGGGGCGGCGCCGCCGTAGATGAAATAGAACCCGTTGCGCGCCTGGGTGACGTAGTTGCGCAGTTCCTGCATCTTGGTTTCGATCAGCTGCGTTTCCAGCGCGCGGATCTCACGCGCGGCCATGGCGTTGGACTGCCAGGCGACCACCACGGCGATGCAGGCCGCCGACAGGATCAGCGGCAGCGACGCCAGCAGGAACAGCTTCTGGCCGTAGTTCAGTCGCAGGCGGTCTAGAATCGCGCTCATGCACCGGCGTTAGCCCAAGCGGGCGCGCCGATCAAACCCCATCGCGGCGCATCGACGGGGTACGAAACGGGCAAAATCCGCGCCTTTGGGGCAATAAATATGCGCAACTCCGTAGCAGTGGGTATTCTATCGGGGCCCCGGCAACCGTAATGTGCCCGGCACGAAACGATCCGCGCGGGAAGGGGAGGAGCCTGACCCGCACGTCAAATCGGGAGGATATACATGGATCGCCGTTCCTTTCTGAGGGCCACCACCGCCGGTGGTGCCGCAGCAGCCGCAACGTCGCTGGCCGCCCCGGCCTATGCGCAGGGCAAACGCACCCTTACCCTTGTCACGACCTGGGGCCGCGGCCTTGCCGGGGTGCATGACAGCGCGCAATACTGCGCCGACCACATCACCGCCGCCACCGACGGGCAGCTGACCGTCGAACTGAAGGCCGCGGGCGAGCTTGTCGGCGCCTTCGAGGTGTTCGATGCCGTGTCCGCCGGGCAGGCCGACATGTATCACGGGGTGGATTACTACTTCCTTGGTCAGCACCCGGCGATCAGCTTCTTCAGCCAGATCCCCTTCGGCATGACCTTCATGGAATATGCCAACTGGATCTATCACGAGGGCGGCGGCGAGCTGTCCGACGAGCTGTATTCGATCTTTGGCCTCAAGGCGTTCCCGGCGGGCAACACCGGCCCGCAGTCGGGCGGCTGGTTCTCCAAGGAAATGAACAGCCCCGAGGATTTCCAGGGGCTCAAGTTCCGCATGCCGGGCCAGGGTGGCCAGGTTCTGGGCAAGCTGGGCGCAAGCGTGCAGAACCTGCCCGGCGCCGAAGTGTACCAGGCGCTGTCGTCCGGTGCCATCGACGGGACCGAATGGATCGGGCCCTGGGCGGACGAAAAGGCCGGTTTCCAGGAAATCACCAAGACCTACTACACGGGTGGTTTCCACGAGCCGGGTCCGAACCTGAACCTGACCATGAACCTGGACACCTACGAAAGCCTGACGCCCGCGCAGCAGGAAATCGTCAGCCAGGTCGCGCGCGCCGGCAACATCTGGACCATGTCGCTGTTCATGGCCAACAACTCGGCGGCGCTGCAGCGTCTGCAGTCGGGCGGCGTCAAGCTGATGGAATTCCCCGACAGCATCTGGGATGCCTTCGGCGCGGCGGCCAAGGAAGTCGTCGACGAGAACATGGGCGATGAGCTTTATGCGCGTTGCTACGAAAGCTACATGTCCTCGCTGAAATCCTCGGCCCAGTGGATCGCCCGTTCCGAGGGCACCTTCACCGCTCAGCGCAACCGCGTCATGGGTATCTGATCGGGCCGACGGTCCGATCCGCGCCCCCGCCGGCTTGCGGGGGCGCATCGCTTTGAAACGATGCCGCCCCGCGTGAAGGGCCGGCACAGGGCACCACATCAAACGGGGGGTGGACCATGGAAGAGGCTGCCTCGGGCGGGGCGTTCGGCGCGGTGCTGGACGCTCTGATCTGGTTCTTCGGCAATATCGCCATGTCGGTCTGGAATCTGGGCTATGCGCTGAGCCATCCGGCAAGCTGGCTGGACTGGTCCGACAAGGAAGCGATCATGCGGGTCGTGTATTACGGCGCGTCGACCGAGCTGTTCTTTGTCGTCTTCACGGCCTTCCTTGCGCTGACGGCGCTTGGCCTGTGGCGCGGCGGGATCATGTGGGCGATGGTCCGCGGCCTTGAAGGGTTTCACAACAGCATCGGGCGCATCGCCGCCTGGGCGGGCCTTGTCATGGTGCTGCAACAGGTCATCATCGTCTTCGTGCAGCGCATCTTTGCCCAGCCCGAAATCGCCTTCGGTTTCGGCGTGCCGGTCAGCTTCGACGTCAGCTGGTG
>CAXICP010000306.1:0-4582 GCA_964022595.1 uncultured Salipiger sp. | reverse complement strand
GTGTACATCATGTCGAGAAATTTGCCCGCATCCGGCCCTTTGACAAGGATCTTGCCAAGGGTCGACGCATCCAGAATGCCAAGGCTGCCGCGCGTCGCGGTGATTTCGCGGTTCACGGCGTCGCGCTTGCCCTCGCCCTTTTGCGGGTAGCAATAGGGGCGGCGCCACTGGCCGACGATTTCCCATGCGGCGCCGTTCGCCTCGTGCCAGTCCTGCATCGGGGTGCGGCGCAGGGGCTGGAACACCTCGCCGCGCGCCTCGCCCGCGATGGCGCCGAAGCTGATCGGCGTGTAGGGCGGGCGGAAGGTGGTGGTGCCGACCTGCGGAATCGGCTTTCCCAGCGCATCCGACAGGATGGCCAGCCCGTTGATGTTGCTCAGCTTGCCCTGATCGGACGCCATGCCCAGCGTGGTATAGCGCTTGGCGTGTTCAACGCTTTCATACCCCTCGCGGGCGGCAAGCTGCACGTCCGACACCTTGACGTCGTTCTGATAGTCCAGAAACGCCTTCATCCGCAGATCCGGGCGCGCCCTGGCGGGCATGATCCAGACCGGCATCAGGGGCGCTTCGTCCGTGGCCTGCGCAAGCGGGGCTGCGACGTCCGCGGCCTTGATTCCAAGGCGGCGGGCGGCGTCGACCCCGGTCTGTGCGGCGCTATTCAGCGTCTCGCCAAGGGCAAGCGCCCCATCCGCCGCACCGCAAGCCAAGACGAACGGCTGACCATCCGCGCCGGTGGGCGCACGCGCAGGATCGGGGCGAAAGAACGCCCCCGCCTCGTCCCAGACCAGCTTGCCGCCCGCCTGCGACCACAGGTGCACCACCGGAGACCAGCCGCCCGCCATCGCCACCGCATCGCAAGGGATGTCATCAAGCGACGATCCCTCGCCGGTCTGCAGGCATGTCGACACCCCGGTGACACGCTTCGTGCCCAGCACCTTGCTGACCGCCCGGCCCGGTTCGATATGGATGCCAAGGGCGCGGGCCTCATCCGCGATCGGCCCGCCAGCGAAGGGGCGCGCATCCAGGATAGCCGGCACTTTCAGCCCCGCCTTCACAAGGCAGATGGCGGTGCGGTAGCCGTCGTCGTTGTTGGTCACCACCACCGTGCGCCGCCCCGGCGCGACGCCGAAATTCACCACGTAATCGCGCATCGCCGAGGCCAGCATCACCCCCGGCAGATCATTGCCCGCAAAGCTGAGCGGGCGTTCGATCGCGCCGGTCGCGGTGATCACCTGTCGCGCACGGATGCGCCACAGGCGGTGGCGCGGACCGGGCCCGCCGGGGGCGTGGTCGCTCAGGCGCTCATAGCCCAGCACATGGCCGTGGTCCTGCACCGCCGCGCCCATGAAGCGCAGGCGCATGCGCACGTTGGGCATCGCGTCCAGTTCGCCGACGGTCTGCGCGACCCAGGCATCCGGGTCGATCCCGTCGATGGTGCCGCCATCGACCGGCGCGCGCCCGCCCCAATGGGCGGTCTGTTCCACCAGCAGCACCTGCGCACCCGCGCTGGCCGCCGCCTTTGCCGCCATCAGCCCCGCGACCCCGCCGCCGATCACCATCAGGTCCGCATGGGCGTGAAAATGTTCGTAGCGGTCCGCATCGCGGCTTTCGGCGCGGGGCGCGCGGCCAAGCCCCGCCGCCCGGCGGATGATCGGCTCGTAAAGATGTTTCCACAGCCCGCGCGGCCACAGGAACGTCTTGTAATAGAAGCCGGCGGGCAGAAACCGGGCAAGGCTTGCGTTGATTCCGCCCACGTCGGTTTCCAGGCTTGGCCAGTGGTTCTGGCTTTCGCTGACCAGCCCGTCGAACAGCTCGGTCGTGGTGGCGCGCTGGTCGGGTTCGAACCGGTCGCCGGTGCCAAGGTGCACCAGCGCGTTGGGCTCTTCGGGCCCCGAGGCGACGATGCCGCGCGGGCGGTGGAATTTATAGCTGCGCCCGACCAGCACCTGATCGTTCGCCAGCAGCGCCGAGGCAAGCGTATCCCCCGCGTAGCCCGTCAACTGCCTGCCGTTGAAGCTGAAACCGATCTGCCTGCCACGGTCGGTGAAACGCCCGCCGGTGGTGAGTCTTGCGCTCATGCCTGAAGCCTCGTGGAAAATGCGCCGGCCCTGCCGCCGGCAATGCAACGAATGGGAATGGCGCCGGTCATGGGCGCGTGGCCGCGATGGCGTCGCGGATATGTTGGGGCGGCTCGGCGGTCTGGGCCGCATAGGTGCCGTAGACCTGCATCGTCACGCTGTCGCGCGCGGCCAGGAACCACTTGCCGCAGCCATAGGCGTGGCGCCAGCGTTCCAGCACCACGCCGCGCGGGTTGTCGCGCAGGAACATGTAGCTTTCGAAATCCGCATCGCTGCTGGCCGGGCCGAAGCGCTTCAGATGGGCCTCGCCGCCGGGGGCAAGTTCGGTCTCGGCGGCGTGGACACCGCAGCAGGGGCAATGCAGGGTCAGCATCGGGAACCTCCGGATTGGGGCGCGCGGCGTTCGCATTGTGCCGCCGGGGCGACCTTGATGCGGCGCAGGCGCGCAAATAGCAGGCAGGGGCGCGTGCTGGCCCGCTTTCCGGGTGCGGGTCGACCAGCGTTAACGGGCCTTTGCGATCCGCCACCTAACTTTGAGGCGAGGCAAGCAACAAGGGCACCCCCATGAGCAGACTTCTTACACTGACGCTGACGTCCCACCGCGGGCGCGATTACCCGGTCGAACTGTTCACCCCCGACACGGCCTTTACCGACAGCGGCGCGGTCTACCTGTACCTGCGCCTGCCGCAGGGCCGATCGCTGCGCGCGCAGGTGCTGTATGTGGGCGCGGCCGACCTGCTGGCGCAGCAGATCCACGCCGACCGCCGCCCCGGCGGCGTCTGGCACCAAGCCGAGACAATGGGCTTTGACACCATCGGCGCGCTGGCCCTGGCCCGCCCGGACGACCGCGAGGTGATCGCGCGCGAATTCATCCACAGCTGGAACCCGCCCTGCAACGACGGGCACGGCGTGCTGTCGGGCCTTGTGGGCCTTGCCGCGCCCATGCCCGAACTGCGCGTCGCGGGTCTGCGCCGCTAGGCACAGGGCGCGGCGGGTCAATGCGCCACCCCCGCCGCGACGGATTCGTCGATGAAGCGCCCCTCGCGGAACCGGTCCAGTCCGAAAGCCGCCGTCAGGGGCGAGGCGCCCGTGGCCATCAGTTCGGCAAAGCCCCAGCCCGATCCGGGGATGGCCTTGAACCCGCCGGTGCCCCAGCCGCAGTTGATGAAACAGCCCTCAAGCGGGGTCCTGGACAGGATGGGCGAGCGATCGCCGGTCACATCAACGATGCCCGCCCATTGCCGCAGCATCTTGAGCCGCGAGATCATCGGAAAGGTTTCCACCAGCGCCCGCACGGTTTCCTCGATATGCTGGAAGCTGCCGCGCTGGGTGTAGTTGTTATAGCCGTCCGTGCCGCCGCCGATGACCATCTCGCCCTTGTCGGACTGGCTCATGTAGCCGTGCACGGTGTTGGCCATGACCACCACGTCCATGCAGGGCTTGATCGGCTCGGACACCAGCGCCTGCAGCGACACCGATTCCAGCGGCAGGCGAAAGCCCGCCATCTCGGCCAGAACGCCCGAATGCCCCGCCACCACGACGCCCAGCTTGTCGCAATCGATGCGCCCCTGCGTGGTTTCGATTCCGCGCACCCGCCCGTTCGACTGGCGCACGGCGGTGACTTCGCAATTCTGGATGATGTCCATGCCCATGTCGGAACAGGCCCGCGCATAGCCCCAGGCCACCGCATCGTGGCGCGCGGTGCCGCCGCGGGGCTGCCACAGCGCGCCCAGCACCGGGTAGCGCGGCCCGTCGATGTTCATGATCGGGCACAGCCGCTTGACCTCGGCGGGCGAGATCATGTCGGTGTCGATCCCCTGCAACCGGTTGGCGTGAACCGTGCGCTGATAGCCGCGCAGCTCGTGTTCGGTCTGCGCCAGCATCATCACGCCGCGCGGGCTGAACATCACGTTGTAGTTCAGATCCTGGCTTAGCCCCTCGTAGAGCGAGCGCGCCTTTTCATACAGCGCCGCCGACGGGTCCTGTAGATAGTTCGACCGGATGATCGTGGTGTTGCGCCCGGTGTTGCCGCCCCCAAGCCAGCCCTTTTCGATGATCGCCACGTTGGTGATGCCGAAATTCCTGCCAAGGTAGTAGGCGGTGGCAAGCCCGTGCCCGCCGGCCCCCACGATGACCACGTCGTAGCGGGTCTTGGGGGCGGGGCTGCGCCATGCGCGCCCCCATCCGGTGTGGTACCGCGCGGCCTCGCGCGCGACGGCGAACATGGAATAGCGTTTCATCGGGCCTCGAATCCGGATCGGGGGGACGTGTCGTCGCACAGACCTGAGCACGGGCAGCCCCCCTTTCGCAACCATCTGGTTCTGACGGAATCGCGACGGCGCCGCGTGCCCGCGCGCCGCTTGGCCCTTTTTTCCCGCGCCGCGCCCCTGTACAGGATTGAAACGGGAAAAACCGCGCCCCCGCGCGGAATGACGGGAGAACGCATGACCCTTTTCTGGATCGCCTCGGCCGGCGCGACGCTGGTGGTGGCCGCCCTTCTTGCG
>CAXICP010000305.1:0-4597 GCA_964022595.1 uncultured Salipiger sp. | reverse complement strand
ACCGTGGAATGGGACAGCACCGGCCCCATGCGCGTCAGCTATGTTCTGCCGCCATCGGATCTGCGGGTGCTTGACGCCCGCACGCGCCCACCCGCCGCGGAACAGCGGCACAGGATGGTGCTGGTGACGCTGGACCTGCCCTAGGGCGCAAAGGCGCGCGGCGGCTTCGGAGGGAGGAGACGAAGCCACCGCTGCGGCCGCCGCGGACCCGCGACGACCAGGGGTATCCCGAACGTGCGGGGCTTTAGAAAAAGCCCAGCTTGTTGGGGTTGTAGCTCATCAGGATGTTTTTCGTCTGCTGGTAGTGGTCCAGCATCATCTTGTGGTTCTCGCGCCCGACGCCGGATTGCTTGTATCCGCCGAACGCCGCGTGCGCCGGGTAGGCGTGATAGTTGTTCACCCAGACGCGGCCCGCTTGGATGCTGCGCCCGAAGCGGTAGCAGCGGTTGGCATCGCGGGTCCACACGCCCGCGCCAAGCCCGTACATGGTGTCATTGGCGATGTGCAGCGCCTCGGCTTCGTCCTTGAACGTGGTCACCGACACGACCGGGCCAAAGATTTCCTCTTGAAAGACCCGCATCTTGTTGTGGCCTTTCAGGATCGTCGGCTGGATGTAGAACCCGTTGGACAGATCGCCGTCGAATTGCGCCGCCGCCCCGCCGGTGAGCACCTCGGCGCCTTCCTCGCGCCCGATGGTCAGGTAGGACAGGATCTTGTCCTGCTGTTCGGCCGAGGCCTGCGCGCCCACCATCGTGTCGATGTCGCGCGGATCGCCCTGCTTGATCGCCTTGACCCGTTCGATGCAGCGGGCGATGAATTCGTCGTAGATGTCTTCCTGGATCAGCGCGCGGCTGGGGCAGGTGCAGACCTCGCCCTGGTTGAAGGCGAACAGCACGAAGCCTTCGACCGCCTTGTCCAGAAACGCGTCATCCTGCGCCATCACGTCGGAAAAGAAGATGTTGGGCGACTTGCCGCCCAGTTCCAGCGTGACCGGGATCAGGTTTTCGGTGGCCGCCTGCATGATCTTGCGGCCGGTTTCGGTGGACCCGGTAAAGGCGATCTTGGCGATGCGGGGGCTGCGGGCCAGCGGCGCGCCCACGTCGGCGCCCATGCCGTTGACGATGTTCAGCACGCCGGCGGGCAGCAGGTCGGCGACCAGTTCGGCCAGCACCATGATCGCGGCGGGGGTCTGTTCGGCGGGCTTGAGCACGACGCAGTTGCCGGCCGCCAGCGCGGGGGCCAGTTTCCACGCTGCCATCAGGATCGAGAAATTCCACGGGATGATCTGGCCGACAACGCCAAGCGGTTCGTGGAAATGATAGGCCACGGTGTCGTGGTCGATTTCCGACATGTTGCCTTCCTGCCCGCGCAGCACGCCTGCGAAATAGCGGAAGTGGTCGACGGCCAGCGGGATGTCGGCGGCCATGGTTTCGCGGATCGGCTTGCCGTTGTCCCAGGTTTCCGCCTGCGCCAGGATTTCAAGGTTCGCTTCCAGCCGGTCGGCAAGCTTGAGCAGGATGTTGCTGCGTTCCGAAGCCGACGTCTTGCCCCATGCCTCGCGCGCGGCATGGGCGGCGTCCAGCGCCTTTTCCACGTCGGCGGCATCGGACCGCGCGACCTCGCAGACAACGCCGCCGGTGATCGGGGTGATGTTGTCGAAATACCGCCCGTTCACCGGCGCGACCCATTCGCCGCCGATGAAGTTGTCGTAGCGGGCCTTGAAGGGAGAGGCGTACTTGCCTTCCGTTTCGGTCATGACGTTCATGGTTTCCTCCTTTTTGGTCCGGGTCCTCCGCCCGGGTGCCTGCAAGGATGGGATCACGCGCGCCCGTTTGTCATCCGGCCCGGGGCGGGCAGGCGGCCCGGGCGTCTCAGTTCCGAGACATTCGCGGCGGACTTTACGAACGGTCAATGCCTGCGGGCGTAGAATGCCGCTGTCGGGGGATCGAGAGGGCGCATGAGACGGATTGACGAAAAGCTGGCAAAGATCACGTCCGGCCAATACGGCCCGCGGGATTTCATCATCACCTTCGCCAAGGATGCGGACCTGCTGCGCGGCTGCTCTGCCACCGGGCGCGGCCCCGATGGGCGGGGGCGCCCGCTGTCGGCCTATCGGGCGGATGTCAGGCGGGTGATCGAATCCGACCTTGCGGACATCGTGCTGACCTCGCTCGGCACGGCCGAGGCGCTGGCGGATGACGGGGCCTACATGCGGTCGAACGCCACGCCGGCGGTCCGGCTCAGCGATCCGACCGAACGCTGGCAGGTGCGCGGGGGTGCTTACGGGGCGCTGCCCGGCGTGCCGTTCCGTTCCTCGCGCCTTGATGCGGTCAAGCCGGTGGCCACGCTTGGGCTTTACGGCATGACCTTTTACAATGATCCGGCGCGCGATCAGGCGACGCTGCACGCCTACACGGAATTTCGCGACATCGCGAGCCGGGTGGGCATCCGCCACTTTCTGCAGATCACCGACCCGCGCGTCGCCGTCGATATCGGCGATGCCGATCCGGCCGCCTATCGCAACGACATGGTGGCGCGGATGCTGGCGGGCATTCCCCGCCGCGAAAGGCCGATCTTCGTCGAAGTGGAATACCACGGCCCCGCCGCGATGGAAGAATTGGCAAACTGGGATCCGGCGCGGCTTGTGGTCGGAATCACCAGCTGCGTCGACGGCACGACGCGCGACAGCCTTGAACGGCTTGCCCAGGCGGAACGGCATGGCGCGCGGCTGTGCGGGTTCAGCCGGGACGGGTTCGACTGCGAAGACCCGGTGCTGATGCTGGCCGCGATGCGCCGGGTGGTTCTGGATGGCATCGGCTCGTTCGAGGCGGTGCGCGCCTACCACGACGATCTGAAATCCGCCGGGCTCAGCCCGCGCCGCGCCTTGCAGGACGATGTCGAACTGACCAGCCCCTTGCTGCGGGCGCATGCCGCGAAAGCCGCCTGACCGCTTTGCACTTTTCGTTCCCGCCGCAGCGTGCAAGACCCCCCGGAAGGCAAGGGTCTGAGGGCTGAAATTGGAACAGACGGCGGCATTCTGGATCGCGGCGGGCGCCGCCACGTTCTTTATCGGCATGTCCAAGGGAGGAATCCCGATGGTCGCCATGCTGGGGGTGCCGATCCTGTCGATCTTCATCGCGCCGGGCATGGCGGCGGGCTTGCTTTTGCCGATGTACATCCTGTCGGATCTTTACGCGATCTGGCTGTTTCGCGGGCAGTATTCGGCGCGCAACGTTGCGATCCTTGTGCCCGCCGGGGTCATCGGCGTGGTCCTTGCCTTTTTCGTGGTCAGCCGCGTGCCGGTCGAGGCGACGAAGCTGATCGTCGCGCTGATCGGGCTGGGCTACCTTGCGAACGCGCTGCGCAAGCGGCTGGCGCGGGATGTTCGCGCGCGGGATGCGGATGTGCTGCGCGGGCTTTTCTGGGGTGCGATGTCGGGTTTCACCAGCTACATCAGCCACGCGGGCGGGCCTCCGTACCAGGCCTATACCCTGCCGCAGAAGATGCCGAAGATGACCTTTGCGGGCACCACGGCCATCGTGTTCGCCTGCATCAACTGGGCAAAGCTGCCCACCTACATTCTGGCCGGGCAGCTGACATGGGACAGCGTCAAGCAGATCGCCGTGCTGGCGCCCCTGCCGCTTTTCGGGGCCTGGGCGGGGTATCGCGTCACCCGCTGGCTGCCCGAGCCGATCTTTTTCGCGCTGATAAACACGGCGCTGGGCCTGCTATGCCTCAAGCTGTTGTGGGAAGTCGCGGCGGCCTGGCTCTGACCACTTGCCGCCCCGCCCGCCGACCGCTACGCCTGTCCCCCAAACAGGAGACGCCATGACCCGCCCCGACTGGATCGCCATCGAATACGGCCCCGAGCGGTTGCTGCAATGGGACATGCGCAGCGACGATGTGCTGGCCACGCGCCAGCTTGCGCCGATGCCGCTGACCGACCTGGCCGAACAGCTGCCGCAGGACCTGCCGGTCTATATAAGTGGCGCGCGCGGCGCGGGTCATCCGGTGCCCTGCACCCCTCCGCCGCCGCAAAGATCGGGGGCCTTTCACCTGCTGCCGGGGGTCACGCAAAGCGCCCCCCGCGATTCGATGGAATCCGAGGTTACGCGGATCGCGGGCTTTCTTGCGCTCAATCCGAATTTCGACGGCACGCTGTGCCTGCCCGGGGCAACGTCGCGCTGGGTTCAGATCAGCGCCGGGGAAATCGTGAGCTTTCGCAGCGTGATGACCGGCACGCTGCTGGCGCTGCTGCAGACCCCCGAGGCGCTGGGCCCGCTTGAAAGCGCGCCGGACCCGGATGTTCTGCGCGATGCGGTCGACCGGGCGATGGGCCGCCCCGCCGCGCTGACGGCAGATCTTGCAAGTCTGCGGGCCGACATCCTTGCCGGCGATGCGGGCGGCGCCGGATCGCGGGCGCTGGGCTGGCTGATCGGGGTCGAGCTTGCCGCTACCAAGCCCTGGTGGCTGGGCCAGAACATCGCGCTGCTGTCGGACGGGCCAGGGGCAGATGCCTACCGCATCGCGCTGGAGGCGCAGGGCGTTCCCGTGCTGATCGCCGATGGCCCCCGCATGGCGCTTGAAGGGTTGAAGC
>CAXICP010000304.1:0-4609 GCA_964022595.1 uncultured Salipiger sp. | reverse complement strand
CCTGCGACAGGGCATAGGCTTCGTCGGTGGTCATGCGATCCTGGAATTGCGCGCGGATGGCGGTTTCGTAAACCGCCCAGATGCGGGCATGCACGCCCTGCCCTTCGGCGGTCAGGTACAGGATCTGCCCGCGTCCCGGACCGGGGCGCGGGTTGCGGCGGATCCATCCCGTCGCCTCCAGCCGCCGGGCATGGCGTGACAGCGCGTATTGCGGCATGAAAAGCCGCCCCTCAAGATCCCCCATCGCCACGCCATCGGGCCCCGCGCGTTCCAGTTCAAGCAGGATCTCGTACCAGGCGGGATCGTCCACCCCCACCTCTTTCAGGGCGCGCGCGATGCGCGGGCCAAGGCTGCGCTGGATGCGCATGAGGTTGAACCAGACGCGGTTATAGGCCACCTCGTCATAGGTATCGGCGGCAAATGCTTCTGGCCTGCTGGCGTCGCCTGGCGCGGTCACTGTCATCCCCTTCGTGCGGTCTGCCACCAATACCCGCCACCGCGCCGGGCGCCAAGCCATTCGGTTCCCCCTGCCCTGCCGCACGGTTGAGGCGAAAGATTGCGCTATTCCCCTCACATTTCGTTGCACCATGAGGCGAAAAATCGCAAACTTCGCCTCATGCAGATCTGGAATTCCCCCGCCTGGCCCAATTTCCGTCACGACCCGGCGCAGACCGAAACGCCGCTGGCGCGGCTGATGGCGCGCCTTGGCACCATCGAAGGGCTGCACGCCGGGCTAACCGGCGACGAGCGGCAGGAAATTTTCTTGCGGGCCGTCACCGGAGAGGCGCTCGCCAGCTTCGCAATCGAAGGCGCGCCGCTGGCGGCTGCGGATATCGAAGCTTCGGTCGTCGCCTCGCTTGCCCACCGGCAAGACCAGCCGCAACGGCGCAGCGACGCCATCGCAGAACTGATGCTTGAGGCGCGCGCCGGAACCGCCCCGCTGACCGCCCGCATGCTGCACCGCTGGCACGCGCTGCTGTTCCACGGCATCGAAGCCGAAAACCGCGGGCGCTGGCGCAGCTTCCCGATGGAAATCGTGCGCGGCCCCAGCGGGCGACGCGAAGATGTCCTGTACGCCGCCCCCCCGCCCGACCGGATGGAAACGGAAATGGCGCGCTTTCTGGACTGGCTTCCCACGGACGCGCAGCCCCTGCCCCTGCGCGCCGCGCTGGCGCATCTGTGGTTCGAATCCATCCACCCCTTTGCCGATGGCAACGGGCGCATCGGGCGCGCGATCATCGAACACGTCTTTGCCACCGAAGGCGCCCTGCCCTTTTCCCTGTCGCGCCAGATCGAAGCCGACAAGCGCGGGTATTACGCGGCGCTTCAGGCGGGGCGGCGCATCAAGGGTGATACCATCGACGCCACGCCCTTCGTCGTCTGGCTGATCGGGCGGCTGGAAGCGGGCGTTGACGAAGCCGGGCGCGAGGCGCGCTTTCTGGTGCGCCGCAACGCCTTTCTGGCCGCGAATGCGGCCCTGCCCGACCGACCGCTGGCGGGGCTGCGGCGGCTGTTTGCCGAAGGTCAGGCCCGCGTCGAACAGGGGCTTTCGGCCGGCCCCTATGGCAAGATCGCCAGGGTGTCCGCCGCGACCGCCACGCGGGATCTGACGGACCTGGAACGGCGCGGCGTGCTGATCCGCTCGGCCGAGGGGGGCCGGTCGACCCGCTATCACATTCGCTGGTAAGGCATCACCCGGTATCGCGCTCGATCAGTTCGACGGGAAGCACGCGGATCGCCCCCCTGCCCTCGCTGTCGTGGCGCAGCGCGTCGATCAACGTCAGTGTCTCGGACACCATGCGCCGGATCGGCTGGCGGACCGTGGTCAGGCGGTAGGATTCCCAGCCCGCCATCGGAATATCGTCAAAGCCGATCACCGCAAGATCGCGCGGAACCCGCAGCCCGCGCGCCCGCGCCGCATCGATCAGCGCCAGCGCCATCACGTCGTTTTCGCAGAACACCGCGTCGGGGCGCGGGGCGCAGTCCAGCATCCTTTGCGCCGCCGCCAGACCATGGGCATAGGAAAACCCGCCGCTTTCGCTGGCCATCGGCGCCCGGTTCGCCTCGGCCAGGCGGCCAAGAAACCCCCGCGCCCTTTCGATATGGGTCGAGGTATCGGCCACCCCCGTCATGTGCCCGATGCGGCGCCGCCCCGTGTCGAGAAACCGCGACGCCACCAGCCGCGCGCCCGCGTGGTTGTCACAGGTCACCGCCGTCATCGCGCTGTCCGGCTGGACCCGGTTCAACAGCACCACGGGCAACGCCGCGTCCCGACACCGCCGCACCAGCGCAGAGGACATCCGCGCCGAGGTCACAATCGCCGCATCCGCGCGATAGCCGATCACCTGCTGCATCACCACATCCACCGTTTCCCCCGGCGGAACAGCGTGCAGCATCAGGCGGCGCCCGCTTTCGTGCAGCTCGTGGCTGAGCAGTTCCAGAACGCCGGCGTAAAAGGGGTTCGTCAGATCCCCGGCGACAAGGCTGATGCTGCGCGTGCCCAGCAGGTCGACGCTGCGCCCCGACGGCGGAACATAGCCCATCTCACGGGCCACGCGCAGCACCTCGGCCCGCTTCTGCGCCGACAGCGGCGCGCCGGGCTGAAACGCCCGGCTTACGGCCGCGACCGACACGCCAGCGCGCACCGCCACCAGCTTCGCTGTCACCTTGGGCATGCATCCTCCGTCGATGAAATATTTTCACTCGGATGTTGAAATATTGCAAGTGGCACGGCGCGCTGGCTTGCATGACCCCGCAACAAGGAGAATGACCATGGCCATCCGCCATCTCAAGACCGCCCGATCCGCCGACCTGCGCAACGACGATGACAGCAAGGTGCGCAGCGTGGTCGAGGCCACGCTGAAGGACATCGAACAGCGCGGCGATGCCGCTGTTCGCGAGCTGAGCCAGAAGTTCGACGGCTACGCACCGACCAGCTTCCGGTTGACCCAAGCCGAAATCGACGCGCTGATCGCCCAGCTGTCCCCGCGCGAGATCGAGGATATCCGCTTTGCCCAGGCCCAGGTGCGCGCCTTTGCCGAAGCACAGCGCGCCAGCATGACGGACATCGAAATCGAAACCATGCCGGGCGTCATCCTGGGCCACAAGAACATCCCCGTGCAGTCGGTGGGCTGCTACATCCCGGGGGGCAAGTTCCCGATGGTGGCCTCGGCGCATATGTCGGTGCTGACCGCTGCCGTTGCGGGCGTGCCGCGCATTGTCGCCTGCACCCCGCCCTTTCAGGGCAAGCCCAACCCGGGGGTGATCGCCGCGATGCATTTCGGCGGTGCGCATGAAATCCACGTTCTTGGCGGCATTCAGGCGATTGGGGCGATGGCGCTTGGCACCGAAACCATGGACCCGGTGCACATGCTTGTCGGACCGGGAAACGCCTTCGTCGCCGAAGCCAAGCGGCAGTTGTTCGGGCGCGTCGGGATCGACCTTTTCGCCGGGCCGACCGAAACCATGGTGATCGCCGATGACACGGTCGATGCCGAGCTTTGCGCTACCGACCTTCTGGGTCAGGCGGAACATGGCTATAATTCGCCCGCGGTACTGGTGACCAATTCCGAGTCGCTCGCGACTGAAACGCTGGCCGAGGTCGACCGCATTCTCAGGATCCTGCCCACCGCCGAAACCGCGCGGAAAAGCTGGGAGGATTACGGCGAGGTCATCCTGTGTGACAGCCATGACGAGATGCTGAGCGTGGCCAATGACATCGCGTCCGAACATGTTCAGGTCATGACGGACCGCGACGATTGGTATCTGGAAAACATGACCAGTTACGGCGCGCTGTTTCTTGGCCCGCGCACCAATGTGGCCAACGGCGACAAGGTGATCGGAACGAACCACACGCTTCCGACCAAGAAAGCGGGCCGTTATACGGGCGGTCTTTGGGTCGGAAAATTCCTCAAGACGCACAGCTATCAAAAGATCACCACCGATGAAGCAGCGGCCCAGATCGGCGCCTATTGTTCGCGGCTTTGCCTGCTTGAAGGCTTTGTCGGGCACGCCGAGCAGGCGAACACCCGGGTGCGCAGGTACGGCGGGCGCAACGTGGCGTATGGCGCGGCTGCGGAATGAAAACGCGGCGGATCTGTACCGCGGTACAGGTTTCGGCAGCCCCGGGCATGCCGCCGGTATCTTCACAGCCGGGGCGCTTCGTTGCGCGCGGCGTTGATCAGATAGCTGTTCGGGTCGTTAATCCTTGGCGCGTTCTCTGCGATATAATCGAGTAGCCGAAGCGCCCTGTGCCAACCAAGTCGGGGCAGGGCGCTTGCAAGGCTGTCATCCCTGATGCCCACATAGCGCGCCAATAGGAACACCGCTTCTCTGAATTCATCAATGCGCGTTGGAAGTTTTGGAAACAGCGCGGTCAGGGTGCTGCTTCCTAGCCAAAGATCCACGAGTGCTTTGCTGTCGGTATTTTGAGTATCTATTTTTTGGGACTCTACTTGGCGGACAGTTTGGCCGTTTGCGGCGGACTCCGGGGCTGTTTCGGCGATGGCGTCGACGGAGGGATCATCGCCCGATGCGTTTGCCTGTTCGGGCCGCGGTACAGGTTCACGGGCAGCCGCAAGCGCGGCAAGTTCGGTCAGGCTCGATCCGA
>CAXICP010000303.1:0-4639 GCA_964022595.1 uncultured Salipiger sp. | reverse complement strand
TCTGGGTCGCAAGCACGCTGTGCGGCGACAACGAGGAAATCCGCATCGGCGCCGGCAGCAACCTGCAGGAAAACGTGGTCTGTCACACCGACCCCGGCTTTCCGCTGACCGTCGGCGCGGGGTGCACCATCGGGCACAAGGTGATGCTGCACGGCTGCACCATCGGCGACAACAGCCTGATCGGGATGGGCGCGACCATCCTGAACGGCGCCAGGATCGGGCGCGATTGCCTGATCGGGGCCGGTGCGCTGATCACCGAAGGCAAGGAAATTCCCGACGGCAGCCTGGTGATGGGCATGCCGGGCAAGGTGGTGCGTCAGCTTGATGCGGCGGCCATCGAGGATCTGCGGCAATCGGCGCTGCGCTACCAGGCGAATGCACGGCGGTTTGCGCAGGGGCTGGTCGCGCTCTGATCGCGCGGGCCGCCACGCCGCGGCCCTTGTCATCAAACCGTCACGATCGGCGGGGCATGGTCCCGCCGCCAAACCATCGAAAGACCGCCCCATGCCCCTGCGCGATCCGCATCAGCGCGTTCCCAGCCGACGCAGACAGCCCGCATGAGGACGGATTCGCGCCAGATCGTCGCGGCGGTTCCGCTTCCGGCGCTGCTGATCCGGCTGGATGAACGCATCGCCGCGGCCAACGCCGAGGCGCGCGCGCTGCTTGGCGACGGGCTTGAGGGGCGCCATTTCATCACCGCCCTGCGCCAGCCGGTCCTGCTGGACGCGATCGAGAACACGTTCCGCGACGGGGCGCCCCGGCTGACCCGCTACCTGACCAGCGACGGGCGACAGGATTCCACCTACGAGGTGTCCTGCCGGGCCGTCACGCTTGAGGACGCGCCGGGCGTGATGCTGACCTTTCACGACATCACGCATCTTGAACAGGCCAGCCAGATGCGCCGCGATTTCGTCGCCAATGTGAGCCACGAGCTGCGCACGCCGCTGACCGCGCTGCTGGGCTTCATCGAAACGCTCAAGGGGCCGGCGCGCGACGATGCGGGCGCGCGCGACCGCTTTCTGGGCATCATGGAAATCGAGGCGGGGCGCATGGAACGGCTGGTGGGCGATCTTCTGTCGCTGAGCCGGGTCGAAGCCGAAGAGCGCGTGCGCCCCACCGACGCGGTGAACCTGCCCGACCTCGTGCGCTCGGTGCTGAACGGGCTGGCGCCGCTGGCCATGGACGCGGGCGTCGAACTGGTCGCGGATCTGGACGAAGCTGACCGCGTTGTGCCGGGCGATCCCGATCAGCTGCGACAGGTGCTGACCAACCTCGTGGAAAACGGGGTGAAATATGCCGGGCGCGACACGCAGGTGCGCGTCGCCCTGTCGGCGCCGGTCTTCCAGCCGCGCCTGCGGGCCGAAGGCGTCGAACTGATGGTGTCGGACACCGGGCAGGGGATCGACCCGATCCACATCCCGCGCCTGACCGAACGCTTTTATCGCATCGACACGCACCGTTCGCGCGAAAAGGGCGGCACCGGGTTGGGGCTTGCCATCGTCAAGCATATCGTCAACCGCCATCGCGGGCGGATGAAGATCGAAAGCACGCCGGGCAAGGGCATGACCTTTCGCATCCTTCTGCCGCTGGCCCCCTGATCCGCGCGCGATTCGTCCGCCGCGCCGGTTTTTTGCTCAGGCAGGGCGCTGCGCGTGCATCCCCCAGAACGGTGCCAAAATCGGCGCCCGCCACCACCGGGCCGCGGTTCCCCCCTGTTTACAAAGAAAACAAAAGTGAAGAAGTTAACCGCCCATGACGGAAATCTGCCTGTCACCGGGGGCTGTCATCAAACTGTTACACGAGTGTCACAAAAGCATTGCGGCAGCAGCCTAGGGCTGCGCTCGAGGTTCCCGCGGGGACGGGAACCAGAAACACGTGACAGGAGCATCCCAATGCAATCCGTGAAACTCACCGCCTCCGCCCTGGCCATCGCGGCCGTTTCGGCTTCGGCCGCCGCTGCCCGCGACAACGTTCAGGTCGCCGGCTCGTCGACCGTGCTGCCCTATGCGTCGATCGTCGCCGAA
The DNA here is from genome assembly GCA_964022595.1 of uncultured Salipiger sp. GTDB lineage: Bacteria > Pseudomonadota > Alphaproteobacteria > Rhodobacterales > Rhodobacteraceae > Salipiger. The sequence goes on along the minus strand of CAXICP010000303.1, from coordinate 2,615 downwards.
GCGTTCGGGGAAAACTTCGATTTCCCGACCCCGGTGGTTGAATCGGGCGGCTCCTCGGCTGGTCTCAAGCGCTTCTGCGAAGGCGTCGGCGAGAACACCATCGACATCGCCAACGCATCGCGCGCCATCCGCGAAAAGGAAGTCAAGGCCTGCGCGGATGCCGGCGTGACCGACATCATCGAAGTGCGCATCGGCTATGACGGCATCGTCTTCGCATCGCAGAAGAACGGCCCCGCCTTCACCGCGTTCGAGCCCGCCGACTGGTTCAACGCCATCAGCCCCAAGGTCGTGCAGGACGGCGAGCTGGTCGACAACCCCTACAACACCTGGGCCGAGGTCAACCCCGACCTGCCCGACGTCGAGATCGCGACCTTCATCCCCGGCACCAAGCACGGCACCCGTGAAGTGTTCGAGGAAAAGGTCCTGCTGCAGGGCTGCGAAGACACCGGCGCCATGGAAGCGATGATCGCATCGGGCATGTCCGAAGATGACGCCGAAGGCGCCTGCATGGCCGTGCGCACCGACGGCAAGTCGGTCGACATCGATGGCGATTACACCGAAACCCTGGCCCGCATCGACAGCAACGCCAACGGCGTCGGCGTCTTTGGCCTGGCCTTCTACGAGAACAACACCGACACGCTCAAGGTCGCGACCATGTCCGGCGTCGAGCCGACCACCGAATCCATCGCCGAAGGCGAATACCCGGTGTCGCGTCCGCTGTTCTTCTACATCAAGAAGGCCCACATCGGCGTCATCCCCGGCCTGAAGGAATACGCCGAATTCTTCGTCTCGGACGAGATCGCCGGCCCCGACGGCCCGCTTGCCAACTACGGCCTTGTGTCCGACCCCGAGCTGTCGGAAACCCAGAACATGGTGTCCGAAGAAGAAACCATGGGCACGAACATGTAATTCGACCTTCGGGTCAGATCATGCGGGGCGGCGGATCACTCGCCGCCCCGTTTTGCCGTAACGGCAGACATCCAGATTTTCCGCAGATTCCGGGGGCGCCATGCCGGTCACTTGGCTCATCTTCATCGTGCTTGCCCTTGCGCTGGCCGGCTTTGTCGCCGGTCGCCTGCGCATCAGGCGCTCAGCCGGCGCCGAGCGCCCGCATTCACTTCCCAATTATTACGGCTGGAACATCGCCATCAAGGCGATGGTGCCGGCCTTCCTGATGCTGGTGGTCTGGCTGATCGCGCAGCCGCTTATCGTGAACGGGTCCGTCGGATCCCGCCTGGGCGAAGGCGCCGTTCCCGAGGGATCGACCCTGGGGCTGGTGATGTCGGATGTGCGCCGCGTGGCCGAAGGGCTGGACGCCGCCGTCGCGCAGGGCCTGATGGACGCCGAACAGGCAACCGATCTGCGCACCGAATTCACCAACGTGCGCGAACGGCTGGCCGAAGCGGGCGTCGCGCTGGGGTCGAACGTGACGCCGCAGGTGCTGGGCGCGGCGCAAAGCTGGCGGGTCATGAACCACACCGGCACGCTGCTGATGACCGTCGTCGTGATCGCGCTGGCGCTGGCCGGGCTTGCCTGGGGCTACCTGCAGACCGACAAGGATTTCCGCGCCCGCAACACGGTGGAAAACGCGATCCGCGTGATCCTGCTTGCGGCGGCATCCATCGCGATCCTGACCACCATCGGCATCGTGTTCTCGCTTATCGGCAACACCATCAAGTTCTTCAGCCTTTATCCCGCGTCCGAATTCTTTGGCTCGTTCACCTGGTCGCCCAGCTTTGGCGGCGGATCCGAGCTGGGCATCTGGCCGCTGCTGTGGGGCACGTTCTACATCTCGGTCATCGCGCTGACCGTGGCGGTGCCCATCGGGCTGTTCGCCGCCGTCTACCTGTCCGAATATGCCGGCCCGAAGCTGCGCGCCTGGGCCAAGCCGATGCTTGAGGTGCTCGCGGGCATTCCCACCATCGTCTACGGTCTGTTCGCGCTGCTCACCGTCGGCCCGCTGCTGCTAAGCGTCTTCGGGCGTGACGGGCTTGGCTGGATGCAGGCGGGCACCGCCGTGATGACCGCGGGCCTTGTGATGGGGATCATGCTGATCCCCTTCGTCAGCTCGCTGTCCGATGACATCATCAATGCCGTGCCGCAGTCGCTGCGCGACGGCAGCTACGGGCTGGGCGCCACCAAGTCGGAAACCATCAAGCAGGTGATCCTGCCTGCCGCGCTTCCGGGCATCGTGGGCGCGATCCTGCTGGCGGCAAGCCGGGCCATCGGCGAGACCATGATCGTGGTGCTGGGGGCAGGGGCCGCGGCGCGCCTGTCGCTCAACCCTTTCGATGCGATGACCACCGTGACCGCCAAGATCGTCAGCCAGTTGACGGGCGATGCGGATTTCGCAAGCCCCGAGGCGCTGGTCGCCTTTGCACTTGGCATGACGCTGTTCGTCATGACGCTGGGGCTGAACATCTTCGCGCTCTACATCGTGCGCAAATACCGGGAGCAGTACGAATGACCGACGCGACCCTCACCGGCGAGTCGCCCAAGAAGGCCGGCCTGTTCGAGGCCGACGCCCGGACCCGCCGCCGCAACGCCTCTGAAAAACGCTTCCGCATGTACGGGCTTGCCGCCATCGGCGCGGGCATGTTCTTTCTCGTGGTGCT
>CAXICP010000302.1:0-4644 GCA_964022595.1 uncultured Salipiger sp. | reverse complement strand
CGGTTTATACGCGGTCGAGGTCGCCTTGCCGGCGCGCGACACCTTGGCCGGGTCCATGCCCGACAGCAGCATCGGGTCTTCGCCGACGATGGCAAGGCGCGCGGCGCCCTGCGCATAGGCATCGGCCATGCCCTGGTAAAGCCAGCCGGCGGCGGTGTCGAAGCTGTCGGCGGCGCCGTGTTCGAAGCGGGCCATCGTCAGGTCGGGATCGCTGAGAATCGGGGTCACCAGGCTGGCGCCCGCCTTGTATGCGGCGACGGTGATCCGGCGCACCAGTGGCAGCGCGTCGGCCGGCGCGGTGATCACCAGCTGCTGGCCGGGCTGCAGGTTCAGCCCCGTGTGCACCGCCACGTCTGCGAGGCGGTCCAGAAGGGCGGGATCGATGGGGCTGGCGGTCATGGGGGTCTCCGGGGGGTTGCGCGCCCCAGAGGTATCATGCGCCGCCGCGTGGGCAAGCCCCGTGCGGCGGCGGCGGGATCAGACCGCGGTAAAGCCGCCGTCGATGGGCAGGGTCACGCCGGAAATCATCGACGCGCCGTCGGACAGAAGGAACACGATGGGCGCGGCGATCTCGTCTTCGGTGGCCCAGCGATGCAGCGGCATGGTGTCCAGGAACGGGCCCTGCACCTCGGGGCGGCCCCAGTACCAGGCGGACATGGGCGTCATGACCACGGTGGGGTTCACCGCGTTCACCCGGATGTTGTATTCGCCAAGTTCCAGCGCGGAAACCCGCGTGATGTTGTCCAGCGCGGCCTTGGACGAGCCGTAGGAAATATGCCCCCGCAGCCCCACAAGTGACGCCTGCGACGAGACGTTGACGATCGCCCCGCCCTTGCCCGCCGCGACCATGATTTGCGATGCGTATTTCGTCACCAGCAGCGCGCCGCGCGCGTTGATCGCCATCACCTTGTCGAAAACGCTGATGTCGGTGTCCATGGGGGTGGCGATCTCGCCGCCCCAGCCGCCGCAATTCACCACGCCCCACAGGTCCAGCCCGTCCATCGCGGCCTTGACCTCGTCTTCCGATGTCAGATCGAAGGGCAGCGTGCGGCAGCCGGTTTCGCGGGCCAGGTCGGTCAACGCCTTGGCGTTGCGCCCGTTGGCGATGACGGTGGCGCCCGCCGCCACAAGCTGGCGCACGGTCGCACCGCCGATGCCGCCCGAGGCGCCGGTCACCAGGATCGGGCCTTTGTCGGCAAAACCGGGAGAAGAGAAATTGGTCATGAAGGTCCCTCAGGATGTCGGGGTGGTGGCGGCCTGCGTGATCGTCAGATCGGCGGGCAGCGAATGGTTCAGCACGGTCAGCCCGTTGCGCAGATCGTTGCCATCGACCCGCGCGGGAATGTCGGCTTCGGGGATGCCATGGTCGCGCCAGCGTTTCCACAGCCGGGCCCGCAGTTCGGTTTCGGGCACGTGCAGCATCACGGTCAGGTCAAACCGCGCGCGCAGGTCGCGCCAGCCGGGGGCATCAAGCAGCAGGTAATTGCCTTCGACGATCAGCAGTTCGACCGACGCCGGGATCATCCGCGCCGCATTGCGCGAGATTTCAAGGCCGCGGTCGAACACCGGAACGCAGATCTGCGGTTCGTCATTGGCGCGCAGCCGGTCCAGCAAATGCGCCAGCCCCGCCACGTCGAACGTGTCGGGCGCGCCCTTGCGCGGGCGCAGGCCCATCGGCACCAGCAGCCCGTCGTCAAGGTGGAACCCGTCCATCGGCAGCACGGCCGAAGCGGCCCCCGCATCCCGCAGCGCGGCGTCCAGCGCATCGGCAAGCGTCGACTTGCCCGACCCGGGGGCGCCTGCCACCGCGACCAGCCGCCGGCCACCGCCGCGCAGGGCAAGCAGCCGGTCCAGCAGGCCCGGCGGCAGCGCCAGGTCAGGCAAGGCGCAGCTCGGTCTTGGGATCGAAGGCGACGGCGCGGCTCATGTCGAAGGTGACATGGGTCAGCTGTCCCGCGGTGGCCGCCGATTTGGCGCGGAAGCGGCCGATGCATTCCTTGCCGCCCAGCAGGATGGTGACGAAGCTGTCGGCGCCGGTGGTTTCCACCAGCTCGACCGGCAGGTCCACATGTTCCAGGCAGGAACTGTCGTGATCGGCGCTTTCGGGGTCGGTCATCGATTCGGGGCGGATGCCCAGCACGATCTCGCGCCCGATCTGCCCGTGCAGGTCGGCGCCATGCGGGAAGGGCAGCGTGATGTAGCCGCCCGCCGTGGTCACCTTGACCCCGACCGCGCCGTTCAGCTCGATCAGCTCGGCGGGGAACAGGTTCATGGCGGGCGAGCCCATGAAGCCGGCGACGAACATGTTGGCGGGGTTGTTGTACACCTCGTCGGGGGTGCCAAGCTGCTGCACGTCGCCGCCGAACATCACCGCGATGCGGGTGGACAGGGTCAGCGCCTCGACCTGGTCGTGGGTGACGTAGACGATGGTTGTGCCCAGCTTCTGGTGCAGCTTCTTGATTTCGGTGCGCATGTCGACGCGCAGCTTGGCGTCAAGGTTCGACAAGGGTTCATCGAACAAGAAGACATCCGGGTCGCGCGTCAGGGCGCGGCCCATGGCAACGCGCTGGCGCTGCCCGCCCGAAAGCTGCCCCGGCTTGCGGTCCAGCAGGTGGGTGATCTGCAAAAGCTCGGCCACGGCGGCGATCTTCTTGTCGCGCTCAGCCTTGGGCACCTTGTGCATTTCCATGCTGAACGAGATGTTCCCCCGCACGGTCATGTTCGGGTAAAGCGCGTAGCTCTGGAACACCATGGCGATGTTGCGATCGGCGGGCGGCACGTCGTTGACCACGCGCCCGTTGATGCTTACCTCGCCGGACGAGATCTGTTCCAGCCCCGCGATCATGTTCAGCAGCGTGGACTTGCCGCAGCCCGACGGGCCGACCAGCACCAGGAATTCGCCCTGCTGCACCGCGATGTCGGTTTCGTTCAGAACACGCACCGCGCCGTAGGACTTGGTGACCTTGTCGATGTTGAGAAAAGCCTGGGTCATCAGGTCATCCTTTCACGGAGCCGGACATCAGCCCGCGCACGAAAAAGCGCCCGGCCACGATGTAGACAAGAAGAGTGGGCAGCGCGGCCATGATGGCGCCGGCGAAATGGACGTTGTATTCCTTTTCCCCGGTCGAGCTTTGCACCAGATTGTTAAGCGCGACGGTCATCGGCTGGCTGTCGAAATCGCTGAAGGACGCGCCGAACAGGAAGTCGTTCCAGATGTTGGTGAACAGCCAGATGACGCAGACCACCGCGATGGGGCCCGAGTTGGGCAGCAGGATGCGCCAGAAGATGGTGAAGAACCCCGCCCCGTCGATTTCCGCCGCGCGCACCAGTTCCGTCGGGAAGGCGGCGTAGTAGTTGCGGAAATACAGGGTGGAAAAGCTGATGCCATAGACCACGTGCACGAATACCAGCCCCGTCACCGTGCCCGAGATGTTCAGAAACCCAAGGCTGCGCGCCATCGGGATCAGCACGATCTGGAACGGGATGAAGCAGCCGAACAGCATCAGGCCGAACAGCAGCGTGTCGCCCCGGAACCGCCACTTGGTCAGCACGTAGCCGTTCAGCGCCCCCAGCACCGATGCGATCGCCACGGCCGGGATCACCATCAAAAAGCTGTTGAGGAAATAGGGCCGCAGCCCGGTTGCCGCGACGCCGACCTGCGCTTCGGACCAGGCGTTGCGCCAGGGCGCAAGCGTCCATTCGCCGGGCAGGTTCATCATCCCGCCCGAGTTTATCTCGGACAGGGGCTTCACCGAATTGACCAGCATCACGTAAAGCGGCAGCAGGTAGTAGATGCAGAACAGCGCAAGCAGCGCGTATAGCCCGATGCGGGCGGGGCGCAGGGTCATCGCGGGTCCTCCTTCAGTTCGGACCACAGGTAGGGGATGATGACGGCGGCGATGGTCAGCAGCATGATTTCCGCCGAGGCCGCGCCGATGCCCATCTGGTTGCGCGTGAAGGTATAGGAATACATGAAGGTCGACGGCACCGCGGTGGCCGTTCCCGGCCCGCCATTGGTCAGCGCGACCACAAGGTCATAAGATTTGATCGCCATGTGCGCCAGCACCACGAAAGCCGACAGAAAGGCCGGGCGCAATTGCGGGATCACGATGCGCCGGTAGACGGCAAAGGTGCCCGCCCCATCCACGCGCGCCGCTTTCAGCATTTCGCCGTCGATGCCGCGCAGACCCGCAAGAAAGGTCGCCATCACGAAGCCGGATGTCTGCCAGACGGCGGCGATGACGATGGTATAGATCGCCATGTCGCGATCCTTGATCCAGCGGAATTCGAAACTGGTCCAGCCCCAGTCATGCATCACCGCTTCCAGCCCGATGCCCGGGTCCAGGAACCATTTCCACGCCACGCCCGTCACGATGAACGACAGCGCCATCGGATACAGGTACACGGTGCGGATGAAGCCTTCGGCGCGGATGTGCTGATCCAGCAGGATCGCCAGCGTCAGGCCCAGGATCGAACAGATGACGATGTAAAGAATGCCGAAGATCGCAAGGTTGGTGACCGCGATGTCCCACATGCGCAGGCTGAACAGCGTCTTGTAGTTCTCGAAGCCCACCCAGCCGTAGCTTGGCAGCATCTTGCTGTCGGAAAACGACAGGTAGGTCGTGAAGAAGATGAACCCGTAGA
>CAXICP010000301.1:0-4654 GCA_964022595.1 uncultured Salipiger sp. | reverse complement strand
CTCGGCCCAGGGCCGCAGCCGGCCCAGACGGATATCAAGCGGTGGCTGGGGCGGGCCGATCAGCGCATTGCGCCGCCGTGCGGCCAGCGCCGTCTGCGCGATCACCGCGACGATGGCGATGGTCGCGACAAGGGCGGCGATCACGGCCATGTCGGTCAGCACCGACGGCCCGAAGCTGGACAGCCTTTGCCAGATCAGCACCGGCAGCGTGGTGTAGCGCGCCGGAATCCCCAAAAGCGCCGGAATGCCGAAATTGCCCAGGGCCGACACGGCGGCCAGCGCATAGGCGGCGATCAGGGTCGGCGTCAGCAGGGGCAGGATGATCCGCGCCGTCATGCGCCAGGGGCCCGCGCCCGACACCCGTGCGGCATCGGACAGTTCTCGGGGCAGGCTGCGCAGCGCCGCCAGCACCACCAGAAAGACCAGCGGGGCGTGCTGGATGCCCAGCAGAAAAATGACGCCCTCGCGCGAATAAAGCGGATGGGTGGTGCCGATTTCCGGCGCGATCCCCAGCGATTGCAGCAGGGCCGAGGACGGCCCCAGCGCCTGCACCCAGGCGATCGCCGTGACATGAGGCGGGATCATCATCGGGATCAGCAGCAGGAAGGTGAACACCCCCTTGGCGCGGATGTCCGTCAGCCCAAGACCAAGCGCCATCACCGTGCCCGACACCAGCGACAGCAGCGCCGACAGCACGGCGCTTTCGATGGAATGCCACAGCGCGCGCGCCACCGACCGGCTGGCAAGCGCGTCGCGGATCGCGCCCAGCCCGTCGTCGGTTGCGACCTTCGCCAGCAGCCCCAGCGGAAAAAGGAACAGGGCGGTGAAGACAAGGAAAAGGGCGACAAGGGTGATGCCCTCGCCGCCCCGGAAAACGTTTCGCATCAGCCGCCGAAGATATCCATGAAGCGGGCCTTGTTCGCGTCATCCTCGGCCAGCGCGGCGGCGGGGTCGAAATCAAGCAGCTTGATGTCGCCGGCGGCGGGGAAGCCTTCGGGCGGGGCCACGCCCGGGTGGGCGGGCAGGTAGCCCATGTCGGCGGCCAGTTCCTGGCCCTTTTGCGAGATCAGGAAATCGACAAAGGCCCTGGCGGCGGCCGGGTTGCGCGCCGTGGACAGGATCGCCACCGGTTCGGTCACCGCGCTGACGCCTTCCTTGGGAAAGACAAAGGCCACCGGGGCGCCCTTTTGCATTTCCCGGATCGGCAGGAAGTCGACCACGAAACCGTATAGCTTTTCGCCCCCCGCGACCGCCTTGTAGGTGCCGCCGTTGCCGCCCTCGGGGATGGCGCCCTGCGCGGCCAGCCCTTCGTAATAGTCCCAGCCCAGGGCGGGATCGGCGGTGATCGCGGCCATGTGGATCGTGGCCGCCCCCGAGGTCAGCGGCGAGGGCATGGCCAGCTTGCCGCGCGCCTCTTGCGCCAGCAGGTCCTTGTAGGATGTGGGTACCATCGGGGCATTGGTGTTGTAGATGATGCCGGTGGTGATCAGCTTGGTCGAGAAATAATGCCCCTCGTCATCCATCAGCGCCGGATCATAGGCCGACACGTCGGCTTCGGGATAGGGCATCAGCCGGCCTTCGGCTTCCAGCCCTTCCATGGTCACCATGTCGGCGATCAGCAGCACGTCGGGCTGGGGCGCGCCCGCTTCGAATTCCGCGCGCAGCTTGGCCATGACCTTGGTGGTGCCATCGCGGATCCAGTCGACCTTGACGCCGGGGTGGGCGGCCTGAAACGCATCGACGGTCCTTTGCGCATCCTCGTTGGGCTGCGAGGTATACAGCACCAGGTTGCCGGACACGTCCTGCGCAAGGGCGGCGCCGCACATGAAAATCGCGATGGCGGCGGTCGATAGACTTCTGAGCATGAGGGAACTCCTGATAGGTTGTCCGCCCCGCCTTAGTCGCTGTTTGTGACAGGACCATTTCGCCCCGGGGCGGGCCGCGCGATGCGGGAAGGGGGCGTTGGGCATCCGGCCTTGTCGCTTAAATTTTGGGCATTCGTGCCCCGGGACATCACGAAACGGGCGGAAAGTTTTGACATGCCCGCACCGATGGCACATTCCTTCGGTCAACATAGTCGGCAAAAGCGCCTCGTACCCCCTTGATCGTCCTCGTGACGGGCAACGGGTGCGGGGCGCTTTTTCGTTTCTGAGGTATCGCGTGACCCGCACTATCGATCTTGGACTTCTCTTTTCGACCACAGGGCCCTACCGGCTTATGGGGCAGGCAAGCCGTGCGGGGGCGTTGAAAGCCATCGCGCAGGTCAATGCCGACCCGGCGCTGGACGTGGCGTTCACCGCGGTCGAACGCGACCCCGGCGGCGACATCGACGCCTATGCGCCCCTGTGCGAAGAGATCCTGAAATCAAGCGGCGCGCGCCACGTCATCGGCTGCACCACGTCCTGGAGCCGCAAGGAAGTCATCCCCAGCCTGGAACGCATGGGCGGCGTGCTGTGGTATCCCACCCCCTACGAGGGGTTCGAGGCGTCCGACCGCGTGGTCTATGCCCATGCCTGCCCGAACCAGCACCTTCTGCCGCTGCTTGACCATAGCTTTGCCGCCTTTGGCCGGCGCCTGTACCTGACCGGGTCGAACTACATCTGGGGCTGGGAAATGAACCGCATCGCGCGCGAGGTCAGCGCGCGCGCCGGGGCCGACGTGCTGGGCGAACGCTACGTGCCCACCGGGTCCACCGATATCGCCCGGCTGATCGACGAGATCGCCGCGCTGAAACCGGATTTCGTGCTCAACCAGCTGATCGGGCCGTCGCAATACGCCTTTCTTGATGCCATGGCCGAACTGCGCGCGCGCGATGCGGCATTCGCGGGCGGGCGCTGCCCGGTGCTGTCGTGCAACATGACCGAAGCCGAACTGCCCGCGATCGGCGCCTCGGCCGAGGGCGTGATTTCCGCCGGCCCGTGGTTCCGGGGCCAAAGCCCCGCGCTGCCGGGCAACGGCGGGGGCGAGGATTTCGGGTCCTCGCTTGAAGCCGCGGCGAATGCGTCGGTGATGATGCTGGCGCGGCTGCTGTCGGGAACCGCGCGGTCGGAATCGCTGTCGCTGCCCGAATTGCTGGCCCTGCCCGGGGCCAGCGCCGTCGGCATCAGCGCGCGCACCCACCATGTCACGCTCCCGGTGGCCATCGCGCAGGTGCGCAACGGGGTCTTCGTGCCGGTCCGGGTCTATGATCCCATCGAAGCCGACCCTTACCTGACGCAGGTGCACACGCGCATGGCGCAACCCCTGATGCGGGTGGTCAAATGAGACGGCGGCTGAGCATTCCCGACCTTGGCGGGGCAAGCGCGGTGATCCTGCACCGCCCGCACGTCACCGTCACGGCGCTGACGCGCCAGTTGCAGGCCGTGGGCTTGCAGGTCGAATGCTTCTGGCCCGAACTGCCCGCGTCGGCCCGCGCCGCCGATTACCTTTTCATCGATGTGGACACCGCCCACGACGACCAGTTCCCGTGGGAGCCGGGCGAGGCGCCGCTGCCCACCATCGCGCTGATCGGCTCGGAAGCGCCGGGGCGGATCGAATGGCTGATGAACTTTGGCGCCGATGCGCAGATCCTCAAGCCGGTGGGCGACAACGGGGTCTATTCCGCGCTGCTGATCGCGCGCGCCACCTTCGATGCGCGCCTTGGGCTTGCGGGCGAGATCGACGCCCTGCGCCGCCGGCTGGGCCAGCGCCAGACCGTCGTGCAGGCGGTGGCGCTGCTGGCGGCGCGCGGCAAGACCGAAGACGAAGCCTATGAACAGCTGCGCAGCATGGCCATGGCCTGGCGCGTCAGCTTCGAAGACGCCGCCGCGCGGATCGTTTCCTCGGTGAACGGGCCACGGGACGCGCGACAGCCCGAAGGACGCGACAATGTCTGAACTGACCCCTTCCACGATCACCGCCCCCGCGCCCCCGGCGGGAACCCTGCGCCGGCTGATGCGGCGCAAGCTTGCGCTGTTCGGCCTTGCGATCATCGCGCTTGTGGTGGGCGGGGCGGTCTTTGCCCCCTGGGTCGCGCCCTATGCCCCGGACGAGCAGCTGTTCGAGGGGCTGACGCTTTACGGCGAGCCGATGCCGCCGGGCGCGCAATTCCTGATGGGCACCGACCTGCTGGGGCGCGACCTGTTCAGCCGCATGCTTTACGGCGCGCAGACGTCGTTGATCATCGGGGTGGTGGCCAATGGCGCGGCGCTGGTGATCGGCACGCTGGTGGGGGTGCTGGCCGGGTTCCTGCGCGGCTGGCTGGGGGCGGCGCTGATGCGGTTCACCGACCTGATGATGGCCTTTCCGGCGCTGCTGCTGGCGATCTGCCTTGCGGCGATCTTTCAGCCCTCGCTGTGGATCGTGGCCATGGTGATCGCGCTGGTGAACTGGGTGCAGACGGCGCGGGTGGTCTATACCGAAACCACGTCGCTGGCCGAACGCGAATTCATCGCGGCGGAAAAGACGCTGGGCGCATCGCGCACGCGCATCCTGTTCCGCCACATCCTGCCGCACCTGGTTCCCACGCTGATCGTCTGGGGCACGCTGGGCATTTCGGTCACCGTGCTGCTGGAAGCAACCCTGTCCTTTCTTGGCGTCGGGGTGCAACCGCCCACGCCCAGCTGGGGCAACATCATCTTCGAGAACCAGACCTATTTCCAGGCCGCCCCCTGGC
>CAXICP010000300.1:0-4659 GCA_964022595.1 uncultured Salipiger sp. | reverse complement strand
GGCCGCCCCGAGTGACGGTGATCGAGATCGTGGTCGCCCGCTTCGCCGCGCCGGATGTTTTCCGCGATGACCCGCGCCGCGCTGGGCGCCCGCGTTTCCGATGCGATATGCGGGGTCACGGTCACCTTCGGATGGGTCCAGAACGGGTGGTCCCTGGGCAGCGGTTCGATGCGGAAGACGTCCAGCGTGGCGTGGGACAACGCCCCGCTGTCAAGGGCGGCGATCAGCGCGTCATCGTCGATCAGCGGGCCGCGCCCCGGGTTGATCAGGGCGGCGCCGCGGGGCAGGCGGGAAAGCCGCGCGGCATCCATCAGGTTGGTGGTCGCCGGCGTATCGGGCAGCAGCAGCACCAGGATTTCCGCGCTTGCAAGGGCGCTTTCCAGCGCGGCGTCGCCGTGCAGGCAGGTGACGCCCGGCACGTCCTTGGGGCTGCGCGACCAGCCGGTCACGGGAAACCCCAGCGCCGTCAGCGCGCCCGCGCAGGCCATCCCCAGCGTTCCAAGGCCAAGGATGGTGACCGGACGTTCGGCCGACAGGGGCGGCGCCTTTGACACCCAGTCCCCGGCGGGGTTCACGATATGGCTGTCCATGCCCAGGTGGTGGCGCAGAACGTGGCCCGTGACGTATTCGACCATGCCCTGGGTCAGGCCTTCTTCGTCGACCATGCGGGCGAGCGGGGCCTTCAGCGTCTTGTTCCGGGTCACCTGTTCGACCCCGGCCCAGAGGTTCAGCACCGCCTTGAGCCGGGTGAAGGGGGTGAAATCCGTCACGCCGGAATTGGGCGCATAGACGATGTAATCGACCGTTTCGGGGGGCAGATCGCGCGCCAGCGTGTAGTCCAGCCCGGTGGCGTCCAGCGCGGTGCGCAGGGGCGTTTCGTATTCCGGCCAGCGCTTGTCGGTGGCGGCGAACAGGATCTTGGGCATCAGCGGGGCCTGTGGATATGGGCGCTCTGCACGAGGCCGAAGGCGATCATCAGGACCAGCATGGCAGAGCCGCCATAGCTGACCAGCGGAAGCGGAACGCCGACGACCGGGGCAAGGCCCATCACCATCGACATGTTCACCGCGAAGAACAGGAAGAACGTCAGCCCGACCCCCAGGATCAGCAACGACGAATAGCGGTCGCGGTTCTGCATGGCGGCGACGATGCAGAAGACCACGATCAGAACGTACAGAAGCAGCAACGAGATGCCACCCACAAAGCCGAATTCCTCGGCCAGGGTGTTGAAGATGAAGTCCGTGTGCTTTTCCGGCAGGAAGTTCAGCCGCGATTGCGTGCCCTGCATGAACCCGCGCCCGGTCCAGCCGCCCGAGCCCATGGCGATCTTGGCCTGGGTGATGTGATAGCCCGCGCCAAGCGGGTCGGTCGACGGGTCAAGGAACGTGTCGATGCGCCGGAACTGGTAATCCTTGAGCAACTGCCAGGGCGTGCCGCGCGACAGGAACACGGTGTAGACCGCGCCCACCCCGGCGGCGATCACCACCGCGAAATAGGCCCAGTGCACGCCCGCGATGAACATCATCGCCCCGCCGCCCGCCATCAGCAGGATCGCCGTGCCAAGGTCGGGCTGGATCAGCGTCAGGAAGGTCGGCGCAAGGATCAGCACCAGCGGGGCGATCACCCAGACCGGGTGCGACACCCGCCGCATGGGCAGCCAGTCGTAATAGGCGGCAAGCGCCATCACCAGCGCCACCTTCATCACCTCGGACGGCTGCAGGCGCATGAAGCCGATGTCGATCCAGCGCTGCGCCCCCATCCCCACGGCGCCGAACAGTTCCACCGCGACCAGCAGCGCCAGTGCACCCAGGTAGACCAGCGCCGACAGGTTGCGCCACAGCCAGATGGGCACCATGGCCACGGTGAACATTGCCGCCAGCCCCAGAAGGTAGCGTTTCATCTGCGGTTCCGCCCAGGGCTGCGGAGAGCCCCCGGCAACCGAATACAGCATCAGGAACCCGACGCTGGCCACCGCCGTCAGCAGCACCACCAGCGGCCAGTTCAGGTACAGCACCTTGCGCCAGCCCGACGGGACGGTCTTGACCGAATATTCAAGATAGCTCATGCGCGGCGGCCTTCTTCCTCGGCGCGGGCGGCGCGTTCGCGGGCGATCCGGTCCTGGTGCGCGCGGATGCGCTCGCGGTCAGCGGACGGGTAGGCATCAAGCGGCGGCGTGCCCTTGTAAAGCGCCTGCAGCATGATGTCGCGCGCCACGGGGGCAGCGGTGGCCGACCCGCCGCCGCCATGTTCCACCACGACCGACACCGCAAGGCGCGGCGTATCGGCGGGCGCGTAGCAGACGAACAGCGCGTGGTCGCGTTCTTCCCACGGCACATCCTGGTTGCGCACCACGCGGTTGAGCACCTGGCTTGTGCCGGTCTTGCCGGCCATGCGCATCTCGTCCTTGGCAATGCGCGAGCGACGGGCGGTGCCGCGCGGGCTGTTGACGACCGAAATCAGCCCCTTGCGCACCCAGCGCAGGTGCTGCGGGTCGATCCCCAGGTCGCCGCCGCCCAGCGTGGGCGCCTGCACGCCGCCGATGCTGCGCACGAGGCGGGGCATGATCTCGCGGCCGGTGGCGACGCGGGCGGTCATGATCGCCTGTTGCAACGGCGAGGTCAGCACGAAGCCCTGCCCGATGGATGCGTTCACCGTGTCGCCGATCAGCCATTCCGCGCCGCGCTCGCGCCGCTTCCAGTCCTTGTCGGGCATCAGCCCGGCGGTGACCGCCGACATGGGCACATCGGGGGCAGATCCCAGCCCCAGCTTGCGGCCCATTGCGGCGATGTTCTCGATCCCGACCTTCATGGCCAGTTCGTAATAATAGACGTCGCAACTGTCGCGCAGGCTGTTTTCAAGGTTCACATGGCCATGCCCGGACCGCTTCCAGCAGTGGAACCTGCGCGAGCCCACTTCCAGGTGGCCGGGGCAATAGGCGGTATCGTCGGGGCCGATCACCCCGGCGGCAAGCCCCGCCAGCGCGGTCACGATCTTGAAGGTCGAGCCGGGCGGATAGGCATCCTGCACCGTCTTGGACGCCAGCGGGCGGTGGTTGTTGTCGCGCAGCTCGCTGTAGTCGGGCACCGAGATGCCGCGCACGAACTTGTTGGGATCGTACGAAGGGGACGACGCGATCGCCAGCACGTCGCCGTTTTCCACGTCCATCACCACGGCGCTGGCGCTTTCGGGGCCAAGCCGGGCCTTGATGTAATCCTGCAGCTCGCTGTCCACGGTCAGTTGCAGATCGGCGCCGGCGGTGCCTTCGCGGCGGTCCAGCTCACGCATGACGCGGCCCACGGCGTTGACTTCGACCCGCTTGGCCCCGGCGGCGCCGCGCAGTTGTTCCTCGTACTTGGATTCGATGCCGACCTTGCCGATCTGGAAGCGCGGGATGCGCAGCACCGGTTCGGGGTCTTCGTAGCGGGCAAGATCGCGTTCCGACACCGGCCCGACGTAGCCCACCACATGCGCAAAGGTTTCATGCTGGGGATAGACGCGGCTGGGGCCGACCTCGGGGGTGACGCCGGGCAGGGCGGGGGCGTTCACCGCCACGCGGCTGATCTCGTCCCACGAGACGCGGTCGGCCACGGTCACCTGCAGGAAGGGCGGGGAATGGCGCATTTCATCCAGCGCGCGGGTCACGTCTTCGGGGTCAAGCTTGACCAGCCGGGCAAGGCGCCCGATCGTGTCCTCTAGGTCGCCTGCATCCTCGCGGCGCATGGTGATGCGATAGGTGTTTTCATTGTCGGCGATCACCCGGCCTTCGCGGTCGAAGATCCGCCCGCGCGATGGCGGGATCAGGTGGATGTTGATGCGGTTCTCTTCGGCCAGCAGGCGGAATTCATCGGCCTGGTCCACCTGCATGTGGCGCATCCGCAGGCCCAGCACCCCGGCAAAGGCAAGCTGAGAGCCGCCCAGCAGCAGGCCCCGGCGGGTGATCTTGCGGTTGCTTTCAGCGGTTTCGCGGGGCGTGCGTCTCACAGGCTTCTCCCGGCGTGGTCGAAATCTCCGGGGGACATGCGCCGCACCCCGAACAGGACCTGCGATACCATGACCACCAGCGGATAGCATATCACGGTCATGGCAAATCGCATCAGCGCAAGAAACGGCGGGCCGGCGGGCACCAGCACCAGCCCCAGCACCAGCCGGTAGACGATGGTGATGGTCATCAGCGTGGTCGCCACGGCGATCCATTCCATCACAAAGGTGGTTTCGGGGCCGCGCCGGTCGCGGCGTTTCAGCATTTCGGTCGCGATCAGCGTCAGCGCCGCCCACAGGCCCGGCGGGCGCCCCAGCATCAGGTCGGCCAGCAGCATGACCCCGGCCACCAGCAGCGCGGGCACGTAATCGGGCCGGCGCAGCGCCCAGGCAAAGCACAGCCCCACCAGCAGGTCCGGCCCGGCATAGCGCGGCGGCATCATGTCCAGCGGCAGCAGGTGGTAGAACAGGATCAGCAGCGCCGCGCCGATGAACGCGGCCCGCATGACAAGGATGCGGGCAGGGCGCGATTCAGCCATCGCCCGGCTCCGGCGCGGGGGGCAGATCCATCCCCGGGGGGATTTCGGGCAGGATCAGCGCCGAGGGCGCGCTGACCTGGCGCGCGCCGTGGTCGCGCAGCACCCGCAGGAATTCCAGCCGCTCGTAATCGGCCGCCAGCCG
>CAXICP010000299.1:0-4675 GCA_964022595.1 uncultured Salipiger sp. | reverse complement strand
GCCTGATGGAAATGTCGCGCCAGCGTCTGCGCCCCGGCATGATCGAGGCGACGACCCAGCCTTGCCATGCCTGCCACGGCACCGGGCTTGTGCGGTCCGATGACAACATGGCGCTGAACATCCTGCGCCAGGTCGAAGAGGAAGGCACCCGTGGCCGTTCGCGCGAGGTTCTGCTGAAATGCCCGGTGGGAATCGCGAACTACCTCATGAACCAGAAGCGCGAGCATATCGCCATGATCGAAGCGCGCTACGGCATGTCCGTGCGCATCGAGGGCGACATCCACCTGGTGTCTCCGGATTTCTCGATGGAGAAATTCAAGACTGCCACGCGCAGCGTTCCCGAAGTGGTGGCGCCCGTCGTGTCGGTGGACACCACGTTGATGGACGAGATCGACGAGGATATCGACAACCTTCCCGAGGACGAAGCCGAAGCCGACACCTCTGCCGATACCGGGGCCACGACTGCCGCGCCGTCGCCGGAAGGTGACAGCGAGAATGACGAGGACGGAAAGCCCAAGAAGCGCCGTCGCCGTCGTCGCCGCTCGCGCGCCAAGGGCAAGGACAACGGGTCGGAAGAGAACGGGTCCGAAGACAACCGCGCCGACGACAAGGCCGAGCCTGCGGAAACGCCCGCCGAAGCCGCTGCCGGTGACGAGGTTGCGCCCGCATCCGGTGAAGCCACGGCTGAGGCGCCCGCCGATGCCGCGCCGGCCGAGGGTGAAGAAGCCAAGCCCAAGCGGACCCGCAGCCGCCGCTCGCGCTCGCGCAAGCCCAAGGCCGATGCCGCAGAGGAATCGGCCCCCGCCGAGGTCGCTGAAACGGCACCCGAGCAGGCCGTGACCGAGGAGGTCGTGTCTGAACAGGCTGTGACCGAACAGGTCGTGACTGAGCCGGCGGCGTCGGAACAGGCGCCCGATCAGCCCGCAGCGGAACCGGCGCAGCCCGAAGCGCAGGCCCCTGTCGCAGCGCCCGAGGAACCCGCCCCGGCCCCCGAGGCGACCGTCGAAGCGCCTGCCGAAACTGCCGAGCCGGAAGCACCGCAGCCGGAACAGGTTGCCGAGGTCGCCGAACCGGCCCCGCAGGCAGAGCCCGAGCAGCCCGCCGCGCAGGACACCGCCCCGGCGGAACCTGAAACCGCGCCCGAGCCGCAGACCGTGGATGCCGAGGCCGACGAAGACGCGGGCAAGCCCAAGCGTCGCGGCTGGTGGTCGCTGGGCAGCTGATCACGCGCCGGCCGCTCTCCCGGACCACGGGATGAAAAACCAAAGCCTGCCGCCCGAAAGGACGGCAGGCTTTTTCCTGTCCACACGGGCGCACAGCCATCCCGCGCCGCCCCTACGCGGATGTGACAGCGCGGCGCGTGACCCGGGCGGGAATATATTCTAACCATGCGACATGTTCGGAATCGATCTTATTGACGCCAGCCTTGTGCCGGCGATGCTTGTCGCGCTTGCTGCGGGGGTCGTGTCGTTTCTCAGCCCCTGCGTGCTGCCCATCGTGCCGCCATACCTTGCGTTCATGTCGGGCGTCAGCCTGTCGGAAATGCAGGCCGGGGGGCGGGCCCGGCTGCGCGCCTTCGTCACCGCGCTTTTCTTCGTGCTGGGGCTCAGCACGGTCTTCGTGCTGCTGGGCTTCACCGCGTCGTGGCTGGGAATATTCTTTTTGCAGAACCAGGTTCTGCTGGCGCGCATTTCCGGGGTCGTGATCATCATCTTCGGGCTGCACTTCCTGCACGTCTTCCGCATCCCGTTCCTTGACCGCGAGGCGCGCATCGATGCCGGTGAAAGCGGCGGCACGGCCTTTGGCGCCTATATCCTGGGGCTTGCCTTCGCCTTTGGCTGGACGCCCTGCATCGGCCCGCAGCTGGGGGCGATCCTGTCGATGGCCGCGTCCGAGGCATCCATCGCGCGGGGCACGGCGCTGCTGGCGGTCTATGCCATCGGGCTGGGGCTGCCCTTCGTTCTGGCGGCGATTTTCCTTAGCCGGGCGATGGGGCTGATGAACCGGCTCAAGCGGCACATGGGGCTGATCGAAAAGATCATGGGCCTGTTGCTGATCGCGGTGGGCCTAGCGCTGCTGACCGGGGCGTTTTCGGCCTTTTCCTTCTGGCTGCTTGAAACCTTTCCGGGTCTCGCCGAACTGGGCTGAATGCCACCGCATCGTTGTCGATCCGCGCATTTCGGGCATCCCCGAAATGGCCCCGGGCCCAACCGAATTCCCAGCGATGCGCGCGCGCGGCGCCGTCATGCGGAAAGTCGCCGGGCGTTAGCGTTAAACCTGATCTGGAAGCTACCCATCGCCCAAAGCTTGGTCTAAGCCTTTCCCGAACGACATTTTTTGCATGGGAGAGGGATCTTCATGGCCCAGGACACGGCGGTTTTCGCGAAGCAGAAAGAGCAGATGCACAGCGGCAAGGGGTTCATCGCCGCGCTTGACCAGTCGGGCGGTTCGACCCCCAAGGCGCTGCTGCAATACGGCGTCGCCGAGGGCGAATACAGCGGAGAGGCCGAGATGTACGGCGAGATCCACAAGATGCGCACCCGGATCATCACCGCGCCCGATTTCACCTCGGACAAGGTTCTGGGCGCCATCCTGTTCGAACGCACCATGCGCGCCGAAATCGAAGGCATCCCCACGGCGCAGTATCTTTGGGAAAAGCGCGGCGTGGTGCCTTTTCTCAAGATCGACAAGGGGCTTGCCGACAAGGAAGACGGCGTGCAGCTGATGAAGCCGATGCCGGGCCTCGAAGATCTGCTGGCCGAAGCCGCGCAGGATTTCGGGATTTTCGGAACCAAGGAACGTTCGGTCATCCACGAGGCGAACAAGGCCGGCATCAAGTCCATCGTCGAGCAGCAGATCGAAGTTGCCAAGCTGGTGATCGCGGCCGGGATCGTGCCGATCATGGAACCCGAGGTGGACATCAATTCCCCCACCAAGGCCGAAGCCGAAGAGATCCTCAAGGCCGAGCTTCTGGCGCAGCTGGACCAGCTTGCCGAAGGCGATGACGTGATGATCAAGCTGACCATCCCCACCGCTCCGGGTCTGTATGACGATCTGGCCGACCATCCGCGCTGCGTGCGCGTGGTTGCGCTTTCGGGCGGCTACAAGACCGATGACGCCTGCGAGCGTCTGTCCAAGCAGCCCAAGATGATCGCTTCCTTCAGCCGCGCGCTGGCCGAAGGGCTTTCCAAGCAGCAATCGGACGACGATTTCAACGCCCTGCTTGGCAGCAACATCGACAAGATTTACCGCGCCTCGCTTTGACGGGCGATCCTGTGATCTGACAAGGGGCCCGGCCGCGCGCGGTTCGGGCCCTTTTTCGTGGCGCAGCCCCGGTTTGCGCGGGGCGCCGCGCAGCCCGCCGGGCGCCATCGGCAAAGCTTTGCCGCCCGCCATCAATCCGTCGAAAATGCAATGGAAGCGCGCCCCGTTCCTCTGCTAGGGGCGGCGCAGGGGCTTGCGCATGTTGCGGTGGCCCGGCTGGGGATACACGATGTTGGGACGACTTGCGGCGCCTTGGGCGCTGTGCCTTGCGGCGTCCATCGCCGTTGCCGGCGACTGGGTCGGGCTGGAGGCGGACCTGGACCACGACGGCACGCTTTCGCCGCAAGAGGTGATGCGCGCCTGGCCCGAGGTGTCGACCGACGATTTTCTGCGCATGGACGCCGATGGCGACGGGCGTCTGGACGAACGTGAACTTGACCTGGCCCGGGCGCGCGGGGTGCTGCAGCGGTCCTGGGCGATCTGATGGCGTGTCAGGACCGCGCGATGTAGCGGTCGCGCCGATGGTTGGTCGCGATCAGCAGGTTCAGGATCGCCGCGCCGAACAGGGACCACAGCACGCGATCCCAGGCAAACAGCAGCAGCGCCACCGCAAAGACGCACAGGTCAAAGCACAGCTGCACGTGCCCCGCCTTGATCCCTCGCGTGTCCTGCAGCCAAAGCGCCACCACGCCCACGCCGCCAAGCGTGGCGCCGTGCCGGAACAGCATCAACAGCCCGACCCCGGCCAGCATGCCCGACAGCGCCGCGCCAAGCGCCGGGTGCAGATCGTTGATGGTCAGCACATGCGGCAGCGCTTCGGCGATGGCCGACATCAGCGACACCGCCGCAAAGCTCTTGATGGTGAAACGCCAGCCCAGCTGCCGCACCGCCAGGATATAGAACGGCAGGTTGAGCAGGAAGAAGATCATGCCAAAGGACAGCCCGCTGGGGTAGCTTACCACCAGCGACAGCCCGGCGATCTGCCCGGTGAACAGCCCCGAGGCGCGCAGGAACTGGATCGACAGCGCCACCAGCGTGGTGCCGACCACGATGGCCTGAACGTCTTCCCAGAATGTGTGGCGATCGGGGGGAGGGGTCTGAAGCAGCAGCATGCGCCTGCCATGACCTGCGCCGCGCCGCCCGTCAAGATCGCCCGGCGCGCAAGGGGGTGGGCCGGGGCATGAGAAGGCCCGGCGCCTGTGTCAAGCGCCGGGCCAGGGATCAAAAGCTGGGCAATCCCGGCCTAGAACGGGATCTCGTCGTCCAGATCGCGCGAGGGGCCACGACCGCCACCGCCGCCGCCGCTGCTGCTGCCGCCGTAGTCACCGCCGCCGCCGCCACCACCGTAGCCGCCATCACCGCCCCCGTAAGAGCCGCCACCGCCGCCGCCACCGAAGTCGCCGCCACCGCC
>CAXICP010000298.1:0-4680 GCA_964022595.1 uncultured Salipiger sp. | reverse complement strand
CCGAGCCTTGTCGGGCGCGGCGTGATGCTGGACATGGCGGCCCATTTCGAGACCGACATGGTCGAAGAAGGCACCGCCTACACCGAACAGGACATCCGCGCCGCCGCCGAGGCGCAGGGCGTGGAGCTGCGCGAAGGCGACGTGGTGCTGTTCAATTCCAACTGGATGGACCTGCTTGACGGCGACGCGCCCGATCCCGAACGCTTTGGCGCGGCGGAACCGGGTGTCGGCGTCAGCGGGGCGGAATATCTGGCGGAAATCGGGGTGATGGCCGTGGGGGCCGACACCTGGGGCATGGAAGTGGTGCCGGCGGAAACCGAAGGAGCGGCCTTTCGCGCGCATCAGATCCTGCAGCCCGAACACGGCATCTACATCCTTGAAAACATGGACACCCGCGCGCTTGCCGAAGACGGCGTGCACGAGTTCCTGTTCGTGCTTGGACAGGCCCGCCTGCAGGGCGCCGTGCAGATGATCATCAACCCGATCGCGATCCGCTGACGAAACGAAACAGGGAGGAAACCAACATGAAAAAGCTACTGACCACATCGGCGCTATGCGTTGCGATGCCGCTGGCCGCGATGGCCGCGGACAAGCCCGAGACGCTCAAGATCGGCATGACCACGTTCCTGACCGGCCCGGCGTCGGTGTTCGGGGTGCCCGCGCGCGATGCGATGGACATCTTCGTGGAAAACCGCAACGCCGAAGGGGGCATCAACGGCGTGCCCATCGAAGTGACCTATATCGACGAGGGCGCCGGCGCCGAGGCGCTGACATCGGAATATCGCCGCGTGGCCCAGTCCGGGGGCGCCGAGGTGATGCTGGCCTCGATTTCGTCGGGCAACTGCCAGACCCTCGCGCCGCTGGCCGAGGACCTCAAGGTGCCCAACCTGATGTGGGATTGCGGAACGCAGCGCATCTTTGAAGAAAACAGCTATGACTACGTGTTCCGCACCCAGGGCAACGCCACGTCGGAAATGCTGGCGGCGGTCGCCTATCTGCTCAGGACCAAGCCCGATTTCGAAACCATCGCCGTGGTGAACCAGGATTACGCCTGGGGCCGCGACAGCTGGGACATCTTTCACACCGCGCTGCAGGTCATGAAGCCGGACGTGAAGGTGGTGGGCGAATTCTTTCCCAAGTTCGGCGCGCCGGACTTTTCCACCGAAATCTCGCGGCTTCAGGCGCTGCGCCCGGACGTGGTGCTGTCGACCTCGTGGGGCGGCGATCTTGACACCTTCGTGCAGCAGGCGTTCCAGCGCGGGTTGATGAACACGTCGACCTTCGTGCTGCCGCTGGCCGAAAGCTCGCTTGAACGGTTGGGCAGCAGCCTGCCTGCCGGTCACATCGTCGGCGCGCGGGGCGATCACTACTTCCTGCACCCCGAACGCCGCGGCGATCCTGATTTCAAGGAATTCATGCAGCAATACAAGGATGCCACCGGCGACATTCCCGTCTATTCGGTCTTTCATGCCAGCCAGGCCTTTGCCGCGCTGACCACCGCCTATGAAAAGGCCATCGCCGACAACGGCGTGGACTGGCCCGACGAGGATCAGCTGCTGGCGGCACTTGAGGGGCTGGAATTCCAGGGGCTGGGCCGCAAGCTGCACCTGCGCGAAGACCACCAGGGCGTGGAATCCCAGCTGATGGGCACCAGCGTTCAGGGCGGCGAACACCCGTTTGCCACGCTTGAAAACATCATGATCTTCGACGGCGAAGGGCTGCTGCCCCCGGTGGGCGAGACGTCCATCGACTGGATCAAGGGGCTTGATGCCAACTTTGCCGACAGCCTGTCGGTCGAGACCTACGAGAACTGATGCCGCGCGGCCCCGCGCCGGCGCGGGGCCGATTTTCGAACGCGGCCGGCCGGGCCGGGGCAATGGCCCGCCATCGGCCGGCCGCCCGCCGGATCGCGGCAGGCCATGGCGCGCGCCGGCCCCACGCCCCGAACGGCCCCCAACAAGAGGCGGTTTCATGAACCTGACCATCTTCCTGCTCGCGCTATTCGACGGGATTTCCTATGCAGCGCTGGTGTTCATCGTCGCGCTTGGGCTGACCCTGATCTTTGGCGTGATGCGTATTCTGAACGTCGCCCACGGCTCGCTTTACGCGATCGGGGCCTATGCCACGGTGTCGCTGACCGGCTTCTTCCTGGCGCTTGGCTTTTCGCCGGTGCTGGCGTTTCCGCTGATGCTGGTTTCGGCCGTGCTGGTCGGGGTGCTGCTGGGCGGGCCGATCGAATGGCTGCTGTTGCGGCGCATCTACGACAAGCCCGAGGTGCTGCAACTGCTGGTCACCTTCGCGGTGTTCATGATCCTTGAAGACGTGCAGCGCCTTGTCTGGGGCACGCAGCCCTATTTCCAGGCCAGCGCGTTGCAGGCGCTTGGCAACGTGACGCTTTTCGGCGTGACCTACACGGTCTACCAGCTGATCCTGCTGCCGCTGGTCGCGGTGGGGCTGCTTGTGGGGCTGCGCTTTTTCCTGCGTCAGACGGTGATCGGCAAGCTGATCCTGGCCACCACCGAAGACCGCGAGGCCGCGCAATCCATCGGCATCGATGCCGACCGCGTGTTCCTGTTCACCTTCGTCGTCGGCGCCGTGCTGGCCGGGCTTGGGGGCGCGCTTGCCTCGCCCACCACGTCGATCCTGCCGGGCATGGGCGCGGACATGATCGTGCTGTCCTTTGCCGTGGTCGCCACCGCCGGACTTGGCCAGATCGGCGGCGCCGCGGTGGCCGCGCTGATGATCGGGCTGGGGCGGTCCTTTGCCGTCTACGTCTGGCCCGAGGTTGCCGTTCTCGTGCCCTATCTCATCATGGTGCTGGTCCTGCTGGTCCGCCCCGAGGGGCTTTTCGGCAGCCCTGTCGCCCGCAAGATCTGAGGACGCGACATGAGCGATATTTCCCGACATTCCACCCAAGGCGGCGCCGTGAAATCCACCGGCATGCCGTCGCTGCGCGCGCTGCTGACGCTTGTGGCCGTGCTGCTGCTGGCGGCGGTGCCCTTCATCGCGCCTTCGATGCAGCTTCTGATCAACCTTGCGCTGGCCAAGGGCATCGCCGTGCTGGGGGTGACCGTGCTGCTGCGGGCGGGGCAGGTTTCCTTTGGGCACGCGCTGTTCTTCGGCATCTCGGCCTATGCCGGGGCCTTTCTGATGGCATCCTTGCCCACCGCCGATCTGGCGCTGGTGCTGATCGCGGGCGTCATCGGCGCGGCGCTGAGCGGGCTGCTGGTCGGGCTGTTCGTGGTGCGCTACCGCGGCATCTTTTTCGGGATGCTGAACCTGGCGTTCTCGATGATCTTCTGGTCGATCCTGGAAAAATTCTACCATGTCACCGGCGGCGCCGACGGCATCCGCCTGCCGCGCCCCACGGTGCTGGGCATGGCGCTGGAACGGCCCGGATTCGAAGCGGTGATCTTCTACCTGTCCATCGCGCTGATGCTGGTACTGGGCTGGTTCACGCTGCGCTGGTTCACCTCGCCCGTCGGGCAGGTGTTCCAGACCATCAAGACCAACGAGACGCGGCTGGAATACCTGGGCCTTTCGCCCCGCCGGGTGCTGCTGTCGGGCTACCTGCTTTCGGCGGTGCTGTGCGGGGTCGGCGGCTCGCTCATGGCGATGACGCAGGGTGTGGTGACGCCGGAATACGTCTGGTGGGTGCGTTCGGCCGAAATGGTGTTCATCGCCGTGCTCGGCGGCGCGGGGTCGGTGCGCGGCGCCTTCATCGGCGCGCTGATCTACGAGATCGTGCGCGTTTATGCGTCGGCCTATGCCGGGGACATCTGGCAGATGCTGCTGGGAGGCTTCCTGCTGGTCATCATCCTGTTCGCGCCGGGCGGCATCATGGGCATCGCCGACGGGCTGATGCGCCGCGGCGCCCGGCCCCCATCCACCCCCAACCCGGAGGACACGCGATGAACGCAAGACCCAAGGCGGGCACGCCGCTGCTGGAAACGCGCGACCTGATGATCAAGTTCGGCGGTGTGACGGCGGCCAACAACGTGTCGATGCAGATCGAGGCCGGGCGCAACCTTGCCATCATCGGGCCCAACGGCGCGGGCAAGACCACCTTTCTGAACATCTGCACCGGCTGGCTGAAGCCGCGATCGGGCAAGGTCTATCTTGAAGGCGAAGACATCACCCCGCTGCCCCCGCGCAAGATCGTGCGCCGGGGCGTGGCCCGCGCCTTTCAGATCCCGCAGCTGTTCACCGAACACACGGCGCTGGAAAACCTGCTGATTTCGGTCGCGGCCCGCGAAAGGCTGCGCAACCCGCTGCAGAACCTGCACAACATCCGCCAGCGCGACGAGATGATGCACCTGCTTGACCTTGTGCATTGCACCGACGTGGCGGACCGGGTGGTGGTCGAGCTGTCCGAAGGGCAGCGCAAGCTGATCGACATCGCCGTGGCGCTGGCGCTGAAACCGCGCCTGCTGCTGATGGACGAGCCGACATCCGGCGTCGCCTCGTCGCAGAAACACGAGGTGATGGAAATCCTGGTGGGCGCGCTTGCCGAAGCCGGGGTGACATCGGTCTTTGTCGAACATGACATGGGCATCGTGGCGCGCCACGCCGACGAGGTGGCGGTGTGGAACGCGGGCAACGTGCAGCTGCGCGGCACGCCGCAGGAAATACTCGAACATCCCGACGTGATCCGGGACGTCATCGGCGAGGAGATGGCCT
>CAXICP010000297.1:0-4696 GCA_964022595.1 uncultured Salipiger sp. | reverse complement strand
CCGCGCCCATGTGAACAACGGCGGCGACATCGCGCTTTATACCCGCGCCGCGCCCCTGCGCCTTGCCATCTGCGAAGACCCGGCGACCCGCGCCCCCGGCGCGCGCGCGCTGATCGGCCCCGATGACGGCGTCGGGGGCGTGGCGACAAGCGGCTGGCGCGGGCGCTCGCATTCGATGGGGATCGCCGATGCGGTGACGGTGCTGGCCCGCGATGCCGCGATGGCCGACGTGGCCGCGACGCTTGTGGCCAACGCCGTGGACCTGCCGGGCCACCCCGCCATCACCCGCCAGCGCGCCTGCGATCTGTCCCCCGACAGCGACCTTGGCGCGCGCCTTGTCACCACCGCCGTCGGCCCGCTGCGCCCGCAGGATGTATCCGCCGCGCTCGACGCGGGGGGCGCGCTGGCGCAGGATCTTGTCGATCGCGGGCTGATCCGCGCCGCCTGCCTGGCCCTGGGCGGCCACCGCATCGCCCTGGGGCACCACATCGAAACGAAGGAAATTCCCAATGCCTGAGGTCAAGGTCCGCAAGACCCTCGTTCAGCTCGAAACAATCTACCACGAAGGCGGCCCGGCCCCCGAAACGCCCCAGCGGCGCGCCGCCGCCATGGCGGTGATCGAAAACCCCTATGCGGGGCAATATGTCGAAGACATCGCGCCCTTCATGAAGGATCTTGAACCGCTTGGCGCCGAAATGGCGCAGATGTGCATCGACGCGCTTGGCGGCGATGCGGGCATCGTCGAAGGCTACGGCAAGGGCGCCATCACCGGCGTCAACGGCGAAATCGAACATGGCGCGCTGTGGCATGTGCCCGGCGGCTACGCCATGCGCGATGCCATCGAAAAAAGCCTTGCGATCGTGCCGTCGACCAAGAAGGTCGGCGCGGCGGGCACAAGGCTGGACGTGCCGGTGACGCATACGAACGCCTCGTATGTGCGCACCCATTACGACGCGGTCGAGGTCGGCATCCCCGACGCGCCCCGCCCCGATGAAATCCTTCTGGTGCTGGTGATGACCTCGGGCGGGCGGGTCCACGCGCGGATCGGCGGGCTGACCAAGGACACCATCAAGGGCGAGGACGGGTTGCGGTGAAGCTGCGCAGGCTCATCACCCAGGTCGAAGAGGTGCGCCGTGAAATGGGCCGCGCGGTCACGCCCCCTGCCCGGCGGGCGCTGGCGGCGGCGGTCATCGCCAACCCCTTTGCCGGGCGCTACGCGGACGATCTGCAAGAGCTGATCGCGACCGGCGCGGCGCTTGGCGATCTTCTGGGGCGCGAGGCGCTGGATGCGCTGGGGTGCGACACCGGTGCCATCGAAGGCTACGGCAAGGCCGCGCTGGTGGGTGAAAACGGCGAACTGGAACACGCCGCCGCCCTGCTGCACCCGGACCTTGGCGCGCCGCTGCGCGCGGTGATCGGGGGTGGCCGCGCGCTGGTGCCGTCATCCAAGGCGGTCGGGCGCGCGGGCGAGATGCTGGACGTGCCGCTGGGCCACAAGGATGCCGCCTATGTGCGCAGCCATTTCGACGCGATGCGCCTGCGGATCAACGACGCCCCCCGCCCGAACGAGATCGTCGTGGCGGTGGCGCTGCAACAACACGGCCGCCCGCTGCCACGGGTCGGCGGGCTGAAGTCGCATGACATCACGGGCGCGGACGGGCTGCGCTGAACCAAGCTGAACCATCAAGGCGCAAGGGGAACGGAAGCATGACGGAATTCGTGAGAAACGCCTGGTACGTCGCCGGCTGGTCGACGGAAATCGACGACGAGCTGCGCCGTTTCACCATCCTTGGCGATCACGTGGTGATGTTCCGCAAGTCCGACGGGACCGTCGCCGCGCTGGAAGACCGCTGCCCCCACCGCCTGCTGCCGCTGTCCAGGGGCAAGCGCATCGGCGACACGGTGCAATGCGGCTATCACGGGCTGACGTTCGATTGCTCGGGCGCCTGCGTGCGGGTTCCGGGGCAGACCAACCAGCCCAGATCCGCCTATGTCGATGCCTTCCCCATCGTGGAAAAACACGGCATCGTCTGGATCTGGATGGGCGATCCAGGCAAGGCCGATGCGGCGGATGTCTTCGACATGCCCCAGTTCACCGACCCGAACTGGGCGGTGCATCACGGCGATGCGCTGCACCTTGAATCGAACTACCTGAACGTGGCGGAAAACCTTGTGGACCCGGCGCATGTCAGCTTTGTGCACCCCACCACGCTGGGCAATGCCGCGTCGGAAAACGTGCCCGTCCATGTGCAGACCGAAGGCGACGCCATCGTCGCCTGGCGCTGGATCCGCGACGGCGAGCCCATCGGCTTCTTTAAGGCCTTTGGCGGGTTCACCGGCAACGTGGACCGCTGGCATTACTATTACCTTTACACCCCCTGCACCGCCGTCATCGACTTCGGCTCGGTCGAAACCGAAAAGCAATGCGCCGAAGAAGACCGCGACCGGGGCGTGCGCATCTTTGCGCTGCATTTCATGACGCCGGTCACGCCAACCCACACCATCGACCGCTGGATGCACATCCGCAACGCCGCCATCGACGATCCCGACGCGGCCGCCCGCATGGACGCCATGTTCCGCACCGCCTTCGCCGAGGACAAGGCCATCCTGGAAGCGGTGCAGGCCGAGGAGCTGCGCCCGCAAAAGCGCCGCCCCCTGCGCATCGCCATCGACAAGGGGCCGCTTGTCTATCGCAAACGCATCCACGAGCTGATCGAACTGGAACGGACCGAGGACATCGCCTCGGACCCAAGTCCAGCTTTCGTTTATCACGATTAAGCGGCACAAAAGACCGCACATAAGGGCCAACGCGCCCATCCAACAGAGGACGACACCATGAACCTTATCCGACGCACCGTGCTGGGCATCCTGGCCGCCGCCGCGATCGCCCCAGCCGCCATGGCCCAGGACACCGTCAAGGTCGGCGAAATCAACCACTACAAGCGCATGGCCGCCTTTGCCGAGCCCTACAAGAAGGGGATCGAACTGGCCCTGTCGGAAATCAACGAGGCCGGCGGCGTGCTCGGCAAGCCGCTGGAATTCGTCTATCGCGACGATCAGGGCGACCCCGCCGAAGCGGTCAAGATCGCCGAGGAACTGATGACCCGCGAAGGCACCGTGATGCTGACCGGCACGATCCTGTCGCATGTGGGGCTGGCGCTGTCGTCCTTTGCTGCCGAAAAGGGGTATCTCTACCTTGCGTCCGAGCCGCTGGCCGACAGCCTGGTGTGGAAGTCGGGCAACCCCTACACCTTCCGGCTGCGCGCCTCGACCTGGGTGCAGGCGGCGATGCTGGCCGAAGAGGCCGCCAAGACCGACGCCGTGACCTATGCCACCATCGCGCCCAACTATGCCTACGGGCAGGACGCGGTCGCCGCGTTCAAGGAAAACCTGCAACGGCTCAAGCCCGAGGTCGAATTCGTCGCCGAACAATGGCCCGCGCTGTTCAACATCGACGCCGGCGCCGAGGTGCAGGCCATCGAGCGTGCCAAGCCCGACGCCATCTACAACGTCACCTTCGGCACCGACCTTGCCAAGCTGGTGCGCGAGGGCGGTGATCGCGGCCTGTTCGACGGGCGCGACGTCTACGGCCTGCTGACGGGCGAACCCGAATACCTTGAACCGCTGGGCGACGAGGCCCCCGAGGGCTGGTTCGTCACCGGCTTTCCCTGGTACGGCTTCGAAGACGGCACCCCCGGCAAGACCTTTGTCGACGCCTACACCGAAGCCACCGGCGAAACGCCCAAGATCGGCAGCCTCGTGGGCTACATGACGGCGCAATCCATCGCGGCGGGCATCGAAAAGGCCGGCGCGACCGACACCGAAAGCCTTGTCGCCGCCTTCGAGGATCTGACCGTCGAAGACACGCCCATCGGCGCCCTGACCTACCGCTCGATCGACAACCAGTCGACGCTGGGCGCCTGGGTCGGCACCACCGCGGTCGAGGACGGCAAGGGCGTGATGGTCGACTGGGAATACAAGGACCCGGCGCCCTACATGCCCTCGGATGACGACATCAGGGCCATGCGCCCCGCCGAATGACGGCACCGCAGGGGCGCGCGCCCGGGTGCGCGCCCCGCTTTTCTGCCGCCTTCCATCCCCCAAGGTAACGCCGCGCGCTGCGCGGTCATGCCCCTGCCCTTCGCGCGGGCCAGCCCCCGCCGCACCTATCCGCCGCACATACTCTGCCGCACAAGGAAAACCCCCGGACCATGGCCTTTTTCCTCGCCCAGTTCCTGACCGGCCTCGCCAATGCGGCGGCCCTGTTTCTTGTCGCCTCGGGGCTCTCGCTTATCTTCGGGGTCACGAGAATCGTCAATTTCGCCCATGGCAGTTTCTACATGCTGGGCGCGTTCATCGGCATCACCCTGATGGACATCCTGCCCGGCCATGTCGGCTTCTGGGGGGCGATCCTGCTGACCGGGCTTGCGGTCGGGGCGATCGGCGCGCTGACCGAAATCGTCGTGCTGCGCCCGATCTACCGCGCGCCCGAACTGTTCCAGCTGGTCGCCACCTTCGGCGTCATCCTCGTGATCCAGGACCTTGCGCTGATGATCTGGGGCGCCGAGGACAAGCTTGGCCCCCGCGCGCCCGGCCTGCGCGGCGTCTGGCGCATCTTCGGCGAGCCGGTGCCCAAATACGACATCGTGCTGATCGCCATCACGCCATTCATCCTGTTCGCGCTGTGGTCCCTTTT
>CAXICP010000296.1:0-4712 GCA_964022595.1 uncultured Salipiger sp. | reverse complement strand
CATTTTTGGACCCCGATCACCCCGCTACGGGGTCAGTTTTCCATGCCCGTTCACAACGTCGGGGAAATGGGTTCACATGGGTCAATTCTCAGTGACTATTTATGGGCATACCGGGTCAGATCTCAGTGACAATCAACACGGCCTCCTTTCAAGGCGCGGCATACAGGCCGCGGCGGCGCTCTCGGGCCTGGCAGGCCTGACAGACGGGGGATGAAAGGTTCCGGAACCTTGGTGTCATTCAGTGAAAGGGAAACGATCCGGCTGTCAAATCAGCGCAAAAGAGGCCGGTACAGGCGAACCCTATTAGCGGCTGAAAGAAGGCTCAAGAAACTGAAATTAATAGATAAATCATGATTCTTGTGGCATCATAAGCATCGTTTTGCGCAAGCTATTGCTTGCTTTTGCGCAGACATTAGCTGGTTTTGGTAGCGGGCCAGAGGCATCAGCCGATGGCGCCGCGGTTTTCGCCCACCTGCCCGCGATGCAGCAGCAGGTGGTCAAGCAGGACGCAGGCCATCATGGCCTCGCCCACCGGAACCGCGCGAATGCCGACGCAGGGATCGTGACGCCCCTTCGTGACGATCTCGGTTTCCTCGCCCTTGATCGTCACGGTGCGCCGGGGGGTCAGGATCGACGACGTCGGCTTGACGGCGAAGCGCAGCACGATCTCCTGCCCGGTGGAAATGCCCCCCAAAACGCCGCCCGCGTGATTCGAACTGTAGACCGGACCGTCCGGCCCCATCGAAATCTCGTCGGCATTGTCGGACCCGCGAAGCGCGGCGGCGGCCATGCCATCGCCGATTTCCACCGCCTTGACCGCGTTGATCGACATCATCGCCGCGGCCAGATCGGTATCCAGCTTGCCGTAGACCGGGGCGCCCAGCCCGGCAGGCACGCCCCGGGCGGAAACCTCGATCACCGCGCCGATGCTGTCGCCGGATTTGCGCAGCGCGTCCAGATCCGCCGCCCAGGCGTCGGCGGTTTCTGCATCTGGGCTCCAGAACGGATTCTGTTCCACTGCCGCAAGATCGAACCGCGACCGGTCAATTGCGCGCGGGCCCATCTGCACCATGTAGCCGGTGATCTCGATCCCCGGAACAAGCGCGGCAAGGGCCGCGCGCGCCAGCCCGCCGGCGGCGACCCGGGCCGCGGTTTCGCGCGCCGAAGACCGCCCGCCGCCGCGGTAATCGCGGATGCCGTATTTCTGCCAATAGGTGATGTCCGCATGGCCGGGCCGGAATTTTTCGGCGATGTCGCCGTAATCCTTGGACCGTTGGTCTGTGTTTTCGATCATCAGCTGAACCGGCGTTCCGGTCGTCTGGCCCTGAAAGACACCGGACAGGATGCGCACCGCGTCGGGTTCGCGCCGCTGCGTCGTGTACTTGTTCTGCCCGGGCTTGCGCCGGTCCAGCCAGCGCTGCAGCATCGCCTCGTCCACCGGCACGCCGGGCGGGCAGCCATCCACTGTCGCGCCTAGCGCAGGCCCATGGCTTTCGCCCCATGTGGTGACGCGGAACAGGTGGCCAAATGTGTTCATGCTCATGCGGCGGGCTCCTTTGCTGACGGACCTGTTAGGCCAGCGCGGCCTGCGTCTCAAGGGGTTTCACCTTGCAAGGGCCAGCGCGCGCAGCTAGGACTCGGCCTACCTCGGGGTGTCCCACAAGGGCTGAGATGCGCATGCGAACCCGTTGAACCTGACCCGGTTAACACCGGCGGAGGGAAGGTGACGGCATCCGGCAGCGTTCCGACATGCCCAGTCTTGCCCTCTCGCCGCAAGTCTGGAGGATGCCATGAAAACGGCCACCACTTTTGCAGCGGGATGTCTTCTGGCCGGCAGCGCGCTGGCGGAAACTCCTGTCCTGACCGTGTACGCGGGCGATTACGTCGTCTCGGAATGGGGCCCCGGCCCTAAAATCGAAGAGCTGTTCGAAGCGCAATGTGACTGCGACCTTCAGTTCAAGCCCGGCGACCTGTTGCCGCGCCTGCTGCTTGAAGGCGATCGCACCGAGGCCGACATCGTTTTCGGCCTGAACACCGACGTGACGAAGAAGGCGCGCGAAAGCGGGCTTTTCGCGCCCCACGGCGTGGATCTGTCGCCGCTGACGCTACCGATCGACTGGGATGACGACGTCTTCCTGCCCTACAATTACGGCGAGACCGCGTTCATCTACAACACCGAACGCCTTGCCGAGCCGCCCGAAAGCTTCGCCGCGCTGCTGGATGCGCCAAGCGATCTGAAGATCGTCATCCAGGATCCGCGCAGTTCGATTTCGGGCCTGGCGACGGCGCTTTGGGTGCAAAAAGTGTTCGGTGACAAGGCCGAAGACGCCTGGGCCCAGCTTGCCCCCAAGATCCTGACCGTGACCAAGGGCTGGTCGGAAAGCTACGGTCTTTTCACCGACGGCGAGGCCGACATGGTGATGAGCTACACGACCTCGCCCGCCTATCACATCATCGCCGAAGACGACCGCACCAAGAAGGCCGCGATCTTCCCCGAGGGGCATTATTTCATGGTCGAACTGGCGGCAAAGGTCGCAGGGACCGACCAGCCGGAACTGGCGGATGCCTTCATGCAGTTCATCCTTTCGGAACCCTTCCAGCAGATGATCGCAACGGGCAACTGGTCCTTTCCGGCGGCCTTGCCGCGCGATGCCTGGCCCGACGGTTTCAAGGAACTGGAACTGCCTGAAAAGGTGCTGTTCTATTCCGAGGATGAAGCCGCGAGCATCCGGGACGAGGCGATCGAGGCATGGCGTCTCGGATTGTCGCGGTAATCGCAGCGCTGGCCGTGGCCGGGCTGACGCTTGGCCCGGTGCTGGCGGTCCTGTTTCGCGCCGGGGGCTGGGGCGCGCTTGGCCCCGGCGATCTGCAGGCGGTGCGCTTCACGCTGGTGCAGGCGCTGCTGTCGGCGGGGGCCAGCGTGGCACTGGCGGTGCCGGTCGCGCGGGCGCTGGGGCGGCGACGGTTCCGGGGGCGCGGCGCGTTGGTCGCATTGATGGGCGCGCCGTTCATCCTGCCGGTGATCGTGGCGGTGCTGGGCCTGATCGCGGTGTTCGGACAGAATGGCCTGCTGAACGGCGCGCTGCGCGGGCTTGGCCTGCCGGAAATCAGCATCTACGGGCTGCACGGCGTCGTGCTGGCGCATGTGTTTTTCAACCTGCCGCTGGCGGTGCGCCTGTTGCTGCAAGGCTGGCTTGCCATCCCGGCAGAGCGGTTCCGGTTGGCGGCATCGCTGGGCCTGACGGACCGCGCCGTGTTCCGCATGCTGGAACTGCCCATGTTGCTGCGCATCGCGCCGGGGGCATTCGCGGTGATCTTCGTCATCTGCCTGTCCAGCTTTGCCGTCGCCCTGACGCTTGGGGGCGGGCCGCGCGCGACCACCGTCGAGTTGGCGATCTATCAGGCGGTGCGCTTTGATTTCGACCTTGGGCGCGCGGCGCTCTTGTCGGTGGTGCAGCTTGCTCTGGCGCTTGCGGCGGGGCTGATCGCGCTGAAACTGGGCACGGGAAACGGCTTTGGCAGCGGTCTGGACCGGGTGCAGCAGCGCTGGGATGGCCGGGGCCGGCTTCGCCGCGCGGCGGATGCGGGGTGGATCGCGCTTGCGGCGCTGTTCCTGCTGGTGCCGCTGGCGATGGTCGCGGTCAAGGGGATCGGCGGGCTTTCCATGCTGGGCGCAAGCACCTGGCAGGCGGCGGGAAATTCCATCGCCGTGGCGCTGGCGTCGACCTTGCTTTGCATCCTCTGGGCGCTGCCGCTGGCAAGCCGGCGCGGCGAGCTTCTGGGTCTTGCGGGCATCGCGCTGTCGCCGCTGGTGCTGGGCACGGGGCTGTTCCTGATCGTGCGGCCCTTCGTCAATCCGCTGTCGCTGGCGCTGCTGGTCACGGTCGTGGTCAACGCGCTGGTGTCGCTGCCCTTCGCACTGCGCATCCTGCGCCCCGAGGCCGAGTCCGTCCGGGCGGATTACGCCCGACTTGCGCAGGCGCTGGGGCTGACGCCGCTGGCCTGGGTCCGGTTGGTGCTGCTGCCCCGCTTGCGCCGCCCGCTGGGCTTTGCGGCGGGGCTCACGGCGGCGCTGTCGATGGGCGACCTTGGCGTCATCGCGCTGTTCGCCGACCCGGACAGGGCGACGCTGCCGCTGCAGGTCTACCGCCTGATGGGCGCTTACCGGATGGAGGCAGCATCGGGCGCGGCGCTGCTGTTGCTGATGCTGAGCTTTGCCGCGTTCTGGGTCTTTGACAGGGGAGGGCGGATGCATGCTGACGCTTGACGCGGTGCATTTCGCCGCCGGGGATTTCGGGCTTGCGGCCGATTTCTCGCTGACGCCGGGGCGGCGGGTCGCGGTGGTGGGGCCGTCGGGGGCGGGAAAATCCACCCTGCTTGATCTGGTCGCGGGCTTTCGCGCGCCGCTCTCGGGGCGGGTGTCGTGGCAGGGGCAGGATATCACGGATCATCCGCCCGACCGGCGCCCGGTTGCGATGCTGTTCCAGGAAAACAACCTTTTCCCGCATCTGGATCTGGCCCGAAACCTTGGGCTGGCGCTGCGCCCCGATGGCGCCGCGCTGCGCGGCAGGGAACGGGGCGTGGTGGACGCGGCGCTTGCGCGCGTCGGACTGGATGGGATGGCGGGCCGGCGCCCCGGTGCGCTTTCGGGCGGTCAGCAAAGCCGCGCGGCGCTGGCGCGCGTGCTGATACAGGCGCGCCAGCGCATCGCC
>CAXICP010000295.1:0-4746 GCA_964022595.1 uncultured Salipiger sp. | reverse complement strand
GACCGGGCGGCGCAGTTCCTGCTGGGGGATCGACTTTGATCGCGCTGCGCCCCGCCCGCAGCACCGACGCCGGCACGCTGGGCGCGATGATGACCGGCGCCGCGCGCCCGTGGAAACCCCTGCTGCACAGCGGCGCCGAGGATATCGCCCACGTGGGCACCATGATCGAACGGGGCTGGGTGACGGTGGCCGCCGATGCGCAGGGCCGCCCGCGGGGGTTCATGGCGCTTGAAGCCGGCTACGTGCACGCGCTGTTCATCGCGACCCACTCGCAGCGGCGCGGCATCGGGCGCGCGCTTCTGGGCGCCGCGCAGCAGCGCCGCGACCGGCTTGATCTGTGGACCTTTGAGGCGAACACCCCCGCGCGCCGTTTCTACCGCGCCGCCGGTTTCGTCGAAATCGCCCGGGGCGACGGGTCGCGCAACGACGAGGGCCTGCCCGACATTCACTTTCGCTGGGATCGCGCCGATGCATCCCGACAGGAGCGCCGCGCATGACCGAAGGCCCCCGCCCCGACCGCCCGACCGGGCCGGTCCTGATCGAAATGGACGACACCGCGCCCGCCGCCCCGTCGGATGCGCCCCCGGTGCCCGAACCCGACGCCGCGCCCGGCCTGCCCGAGGGGCGCGCCATGGCGACCGCCGCCGCGCTTGCGGCCCGCCGCCCGTCGCGGCTGGCGCGCTGGTTCTGGGGTTTGCTGGGCGCGCTGCTGACCACGCTGGTGTCGCTTGCCGCCTGGCAGTTCGCCATGGACCTGATCGCGCGCGTGCCGCTGCTGGGCTATGCCGTGACCGCGCTTCTGGTGGCCTTCGTGCTGGTGGTGCTGCTGATCGTCATCAAGGAAATCGCCGCGCTGGCGCGGCTTGGCACGGTGGATGCGCTGCACCGCTCGGCGGACCGCGCCCTGGCCGATGACGACCTGAAGGGCGCGCATGGCGTGGTGGCCAAGCTGTCGGCGCTTTACGCGGGGCGCGACGACACCCGCTGGGGCCGCGAGCGGCTGAGCGAACGCGCGCCCGAAATCTTTGACGCGGCGGGCGTGCTGGGGCTGGCGGAAACCGAACTGCTGGGCCCGCTTGACGCCGCCGCCCGACGCGAGGTCGAAGCGGCGGCGCGGCAGGTCGCCACCGTCACCGCCTTCATCCCGCTTGCGCTGGCGGATGTGGCGGCGGCGCTGGGGGCCAACTTGCGGATGATCCGGCGCATCGCCGAAATCTACGGCGGGCGGTCCGGCACGCTGGGCAGCTGGCGGCTGGTGCGCGCGGTGATGTCCCACCTTGTGGCCACCGGCGCGGTGGCGGTGGGCGATGACATGCTGGAACCGATCCTTGGCGGCGGCCTGCTGGGCAAGCTGTCGCGCCGCTTTGGCGAGGGGCTGGTGAACGGCGCGCTGACCGCGCGCGTGGGCGTCGCCGCGATCGAGGTCTGCCGCCCGCTGCCCTTCAAGGCGACCCGGCGGCCCACCGCGCGCGGCATCGTGCGCACCGCGCTGTCGGGGCTGGTGGGCGGGGCCAGGGACTGACGCGAAAAGGGCCGCTGCGAACAGCGGCCCCTGAATTTGCAATGTCGTCCGGGATCAGGTGCGGCGCACGAAGCGCATCACCAGCGAGATCACGAACAGCACCACGAAGATGAAAAATAGCACCTGCGCGATGCCGGCCGATGCCGACGCGATGCCACCGAACCCGAAGACGGCGGCCACGATGGCAACGATGAAGAACAGGATGGTCCAGTAAAGCATGGGTCTTTCCTCGGTTGGGGGCCGCCGGTTTCCGGCCTGCGGGGTGGGTGGCTTACAGCGTCGCGCGCGACGAGCGCGGGCCCGCGAGCAGCCAGAGGATGAAGCCCAGGAGCGGTAGCACGATCACGAGCAGCGTCCAGAGCACCTTGGATCCGGTGCTGGCGCTCGATCCAAGGATCGAGACGATGGCCCAGATGTCGAGCAGGAGAACGATGAAGCCTCCGATGCCTGCGAATTCCATGTCGTATCTCCTTTTCGTTTTCTCACGGCGAAAGACGCGCGAAACCAGCCAGGCCGTTGGCCTGTTCCGGGATGCTTGCACCCCGAACCGTCGGGTCTTTCGATTTCATGTCGGGGCCGAAGGGCAGTCCCTTCGGGCGTTCCGACCATATAACGCGGGATTTACCGAAAAGGTTCCCGCCCCTCCTTGACATGGGGGTGCGGGGTATCCTCAGAAATTAAGATTTCACTTCAATGGGAAAAGCGCCGACAGTCGGTTTCGACGCGGGCCGCCTTTTCCCTTCCGGCCCGGGACAGCGGCGCCGCTCCGATCTCCCGGGCGGCGCCGTCTCTTTTTCAGCCCTGCGCTGCAATCATGCGAGCGACGGCAACCACAGCACGATCGCCGGGAAGGCCACCAGCAGCCCGATGGTCACCGCGTCGGCGATGAAGAACGGGGTCACGCCGCGGAACACGTCCTGCACCGACAGATCCGGGCGCACGCCCGCCACCACGAAGCAGTTCAGCCCGATGGGCGGGGTGATCAGGCAGAATTCCGCCATCTTCACCACCAGGATGCCGAACCAGACCGCGCACATCTCGCCGCTCATGCCGAAGGTGCTGTCGGCGGCGGCGACGCCCTCGCCCCCGTTCAGCGCCATGACCGCCGGGTAGACCACCGGCAGCGTCAGCAGCAGCATGCCGATGGCATCCATGAACATGCCAAGCACCGCGTAGGCCAGCAGGATGCAGATCAGGATCATCATGGGCGGGTACTGCAACGAGGCGATCCAGTCGGCAAAGGCGCTTGGCAGATCCGCAAAGCCCAGGAACCGGACATAGATCAGCACGCCCCAGATGATGGTGAAGATCATGATCGACAGCTTGGCGGTTTCGATCAGCGCGTCCTTCAGCTCGGCCCCGCGCATGCCGTGCAGCAAGGCCATGAGGAAGATGATGAAGGCTCCGACGGCGCCGCCCTCGGTCGGGGTGCCCCAGGCGTCTCCGAACGGGTTGTAGACGAAGAAGACGATGATCACGACCACCGCCACGATGGGCAGCGCAGGGGGCAGCGACGCAAACCGCTGGCCCCAGGTGAAACCGCGCACCGCCGGGCCGAAATTGGGAATGGTCAGCGCCATGCCGATGATCAGCGCCGCGTAGACGATGGCCGAGAACACCCCCGGGATGAACCCCGCCAGCAGCAGCTTGCCCACATCCTGTTCCACGATGATCGCATAGATCACAAGGATCGCCGATGGCGGGATCAGCGAGGCAAGCGTGCCCCCCGCCGCAACAACGCCCGCCGCGAAGCGCTTGTCATACCCGATCTTGAGCATTTCGGGAATCGCGATGCGCGCAAACACCGCCGACGTGGCCACGCTGGCCCCCGACACCGCCGCAAAGCCCGCCGTGGCAAAGACCGTCGACACCGCAAGCCCGCCCGGCACCCAGGCAAACCAGCGCTTGCAGGCTTCGAACAGCGCCTTGGTCAGGCCCGCGTAATAGGCCAGATAG
The DNA here is from genome assembly GCA_964022595.1 of uncultured Salipiger sp. Taxonomy (GTDB): domain Bacteria; phylum Pseudomonadota; class Alphaproteobacteria; order Rhodobacterales; family Rhodobacteraceae; genus Salipiger. Next base: position 1,268 of record CAXICP010000295.1, on the reverse strand, counting down.
CCGATCAGGATGAAGGTCGGGATCAGGCTGAGCGCCTGGCTGGACACCTTGCCATGGGGCACCTGCCCGGCGGTCTTGACCGCCACGCCGATGGCCCAGCCCAGCATTTCGGGGTCATAGCTGCGCTTTTCCCAAAAGATCCAGACAAGCCCCAGCAGCCCGGCAAGCCCCGCCGCAAAGGCGACGCGCATGCCCAGCACCACCATGACGAACAGCCCGCCCGTCACCCAAAGGCCGATTTCAATCGATGTCATTCGTCATGCCCCTGGATAAGTCCGGCCTCTGCCGCGGCCTGTTCCGCGGCGGTCTGCACCAGCGGCACCGCGACAGGGCGGTCCAGCCCCAGCACGAAGGCCCGCCCGTAGCCCCAAAGCTGCAGCACGCAGCGCAGCGACATCACCGAGAACGCCACCGGCACGATCAGCTTGGCCGGCCACAGCGGCAGGCCAAGGTCGATGGTGGAATCGCGCGACCACAGCGGCACGCTCATGTCGAAGCTGCGCTGGAAATGCGCCCAGCTGCCCCAGACCAGCGCCACCATCAGCAACAGGATGCCAAGCGTGGTCACCAGTTCCGCCGCCCACAGCGCCCGCCCCCGAAGGTTGCCGACAAGGATGTCCATGCGGATATGCCCGCCACTGCGCTGCACGTAGGAAATGCCGAAGATCGCGATCAGCGGCATCGCCATCTCGATCCAGTCGACATAGCCCCTGAGCGGCTCGTTGAAGAATTCGCGCCCGCCGACGGACACCACCGCAAGGAACATCAGCCCGAAGGCGCCAAGGCCCGACACGAGGGCCATGACCTTTTCAACATGTTCCAGCCCCCGGTCGAGGCGGCTGAGGGTGGAGGCGTCGGAAAGCACGGCGGAAGATCCGGCCATGTGCTGCCCCTTGTGGTTGGCCCGGCGCGCGCCGGGCGGGTTGATCTAAAGCCAAAGGGCGCCCCCGCAAAGGCGCCCCCTGGTCCGCAACGCGGTGTCGCCTCAGTTCGAGGCGCGGGTTTCGGCCAGCGTGTCCTGCACCAGGTCGTAAAGTTCCTGGGCGGGCAGGCCCTGCGCGCCCATTTCCTCGATCCAGGCGGTCTGGATGGGATCGCCGGCGACTTCCTTGAAGCGGGCAAGCTCTTCCTCCGAAAGCATGACCTTTTCGACGCCCTTTTCCTGCAGCACGCTGTCCCACTTGGCCAGCAGCTCGCCGTAATTGGCAAGGTAATGATCAAGCGCGGGGGCGACCGAGCTGTCCAGCGCCTCGCGTTCCTCGTCGCTG
>CAXICP010000294.1:0-4747 GCA_964022595.1 uncultured Salipiger sp. | reverse complement strand
CGCACCGCCGTTTCATTGGCGACCGATCCCGAATTGCCGAAATGCACCTTGTTCAGGTTGCCCGGCGCCAGCTGCGCCAGCTTTTCGGCCAAAGCGGCGGCGGCGGGGTGGGTGAAGCTGTAGAAGGTCGAATAGAAATCCAGCGTGTTAAGCTGGTCGGTGATCGCATCGATGATCTCGGCCCGCTTGTGCCCGACGTTGACGCACCACAGCCCGCCGATGCCGTCGATCAGCTTGTTGCCTTCGCTGTCGGTGACATAGCTGCCTTCGGCTTCGACAATGGCGGTGCGCGCGCCGTTCTGCTTCAGCGCGTTCAGGTCGGCCCAGGACTGCACCAGATGCACATCGGTGGTGAGGATCTCGTCAGTGGTGACGGGCAGGTCGAGGGTCATGGGATCAGACCTTTCTGAAATCGGAAAGTTGGGTGGACAGCAGCAGCGGATCGATGCCCTGCGTGCCGGGAATGTCGGTGACCAGAAGCGCCTCGTGCGGGCCGGCCTGCGCCAGCGTGGTGCCCAGCGGTCCCGCGATCACCGAGCCGCCCCCGAACATCAGCCCGGCGTCGTCGCCGCAGAAATTGGCATAGGCGACGGTGACGTTGTATTCGGCGGCGCGCGCGGGCACCGACAGGCGCTGCACATGTTCGAACCCCTGCGGGTTCGCCGTGGGAACAAGGAACAGCGTGACGCCCTGTTCGGCCAGCGCGCGCACATGGGCGGCGTGCTCGATGTCGTAGCAGATCAGCAGGGCGCAGCGGGTGCCGTGCAGATCGAAGGTGCAAAAGCCGTTTCCGGGCTGGAAAGAGGCGCGCTCCATCGGGCCGAACAGCTGGACCTTGCGGTAATGGCCCAGCACCGCGCCGTCCGCGCCAAAGGCGGTGGCGGCGTTGTAGACGGCGCCGCCGTCGCGTTCGGCCCAGCCGATGGTCAGCCCGCAGCCCGCATCGCGCGCCATGGCCGCCAGCCGGGTTTCCCAGGCGCCCCCGCGCGGCTGGGCCAGGTCGCGGTGGTGGTCGGGGTGGTTGTAGCCCGGCAGGTAGAGTTCGGGCATCACCAGCATCGCGGCCCCGGCGGCGGCGGCGGCCGCAAGCTGGGTCTGGATGGTGGCAAAGCCCGCCTCGGTGGCCCCGCTTTGCGCGGGGCCCTGGTAAAGCGCGAGCTTCATTTCTTCAGGTTGGTCCAGATCGCGTCATACATGACCTGGATTTCCTCGGGGCAGGCTTCGACGAAGACCGTCTTGGTGCCTTCGGGCGGGTTGGATTCGGGCGAATTGGCGACCTCGGGGTCAAGGAATTCGGAAACCCCCGACACGCCGGCCGAATACTGCGCGTAGTTGGTCAGCGCGGCGGCGTTTTCCGGTTCCAGCATGAAATTCATGAAGGCCAGCGCGGAATCGCGGTTCGGCGCGTCCTTGAGCAGGGTCAGGTTGTCCATCCAGACGATGACGCCCTGCTTGGGAAAGGCGTATTCGATGGGGGCGCCTTCGCCGCGGGCCTTGGCGGCAAAGCCCGACCAGATCATGCCCGCCGCCGCATCGCCCGACGTCAGCACGTCCTTTGCCACGTCCGAGCCGAAGCTGGCCCAGTCGGCCTTGGCTTCGGTGACCAGCGCGTTCAGCGCCTTGAGCTGGTCGCGATCGGACGAACACTGCGGGATGCCAAGGTGCAGCGACGCCATGGTCAGCGTTTCGCCCGACGTATCCAGCACGTTGATCTTGCCGGCCAGTTCCTCGGGCGGATCGAAGATGATCGACGTGTCCTGGATGTCGCCGTCGAACACCTCGCGGTTGACCGCGAACGAGGTCGACCCCCACTGGTAGGGCACCGAAGATTTGCGCCCCTCGTCGAAGGGCACGTTCAGCCACTGGGTTTCGATGTTGGACAGGTTGGGCACCTCTTCGGGGGTGAAGGTGCCCAGCATGCCTTCGTCGCCCAGGATCTTGACCATGTAATCGCCCGGCACGGCCAGGTCATACGACCCCAGCTTGCCCGCCTTGAGCGAGGCCAGCAGCGATTCATTGCTGTCATAGGTGTCCATGGTCACGGTGATGCCTGTCTGTTCGGTGAACTTGTCCAGCAGCTCTTGCGGCATGTATTCGAACCAGTTGTACAGCTTCAGCTCTTGCGCCTGCGCGGCGGATGCCGTCAGCGCGACAAGGGATGTGGCAAGGAATTTCTTCATTGGGGTAGGCTCCGCTGTTGTGGTTTCTTATGGGGTCGTCAGGTGGTTTTCTGGCCGGATCGCCCGATCAGCCAGGACAGGGTGACGAACACCACCGACACGCCCAGCATGAGGGTGGAAATCGCCATGATGTTGGGCTTGATGCCCTGTTTCACCGCGCCGAAAATGGCGGTGGGCAGGGTTTCGACACCGGCGCCCTTGACGAAATTGGTGATCAGGAAATCGTCGAGCGAGATGATGAACGCCAGCAGGAAGCCCGAGAACACGCCCGGCATCATCAGCGGCAGCAGCACCAGCCGGAACGCCTCGCGCGGGGTGGCGTAAAGATCCATCGCGGCCTGCTCGCAGCTGTCGGAAATGCTTTGCATCCGGGCCGCGATGGGCAGGTAGGCAAAGGGGATGCAGAAGGTCAGATGCGCCAGCAGGATGGTGCCGATGCCCCCTGAAAACCCGATGGCGGTGAAAAAGATCAGGCTGGCGACGGCGGTGACCACCTCGGGCACCATCAGGGGCAGGTTGATCAGCGCAAAGGTCGCGGTCTTGGCGCGAAACCGCCCCGCGCGGTGCATGGCCACGGCGGCGCTGGTGGCGATGATCGTGGCGCCGGTGCTGGCGAGCACGGCGATGATGATGGAATTCATCGCGGCGCGCTGGAACTTGGGGCTTTCCGGACCGGTGAACACATCCACGTACCAGGCCAGCGAAAAGCCGCCCCAGCGGGTGATCGAGGTGCTTTCGTTGAAGCTGTAGACCGCCACGACCATCAGCGGCGCGTAAAGCACGATCACGCAGGCCAGGGTGATGGCAAAGAATCCGGGAAAGCGGCGCAGGTCGAGCTGTTTCATGCCTTGGCCTCGCGGGTTTGCGACCGTGCGTAGGCCAGCAGGACGATCAGCACGATGGTCATCAGGATCATGGCGGCAGCGGCGCCAAAGGGCCAGTTTCCGGCGGCGCCCTTGAATTGCTCTTCGATGAGCGAGCCGATCATGAAGCTTTTCGCCCCGCCCAGCAGGTCGGGCGCCAGGAACGCGCCCAGCGAGGGCACGAACACAAGGATGCTGCCCGCGATGATGCCGGGGCGCACCACCGGCAGGATCACAAGGCGCAGGATGGTCCAGCGCGATGCGTAAAGATCGGCCGCCGCCTCGGACAGGGAAAAATCATAGCGTTCCACGGCGGCGTAGACCGGCAGCACCATGAAGGGCAGGTAGCTGTAGAACAGCCCCAGCTGCACGGCGAGGTTGGTGTTGATGATGCCCAGAGGCGCGTCGATGATCCCCGACCACATGAGCGCGGCGTTCAGCGGCCCTTCGTCGCGGATCAGGAATTTCATCGACACGGTGCGGATCAGCAGGTTGACCCAGTAGGGCACGGTGACGATCAGCAGCCAGACCGTACGCATCCGCGCCTCGCGCGTGGCGATGAACCAGGCGGTGGGAAAGCCGATCAGCAGGCACAGCACCGTGGCCAGTCCCGCCTGCCAGATCGACCGCCAGAAGATGCCCAGATAGGTCCATTCGATGCGGGGCGGCTCATCGCCGAAAAGCCCGCGGTTCAGGAAGAACTGGTCATAGGCCGCAAGGGTGAAATCCCAGACCACCCCGCCGCGAAATTCCTTGGTCAGGACCGAATAGATCGCCATGAGCACGACCGGCACCAGCAGGAAGACCCCGATCACCAGCCATGTGGGCAGCAGCAGCTTGCCCGCGTTGCCCTTGTAGATGTCCGAACCGGATGCGCCGCCCGGCGCCATCGCCGCCATCAGGCCGCCAGCAGGCGCGCGGCGCCCGCCTCCAGCCGCAGGCCAAGCTCGGCGCCCGGTTCGGGCAGCACGGTGGCGGCGGCGTTCTGCAGGCGGATGGTCATTTCCTGCCCGCCCGCCAGGTGCGCCTTGAGCTGGATGTCGGTGCCCAGGTAGACCTGTTCGCCGGCGGTGACGATCAGGTCCGCCTCGGACGCGGCGCACAGGTCAATGCGTTCGGGGCGCACCGACAGAACGCCCCGGGCCGCGTCCACCAGCCGGGTGGGACACTGGATCGCGCGGCCCCCGGGAAGCGACACCTCGGCGAGGCCCCCGCCGATGTTCAGAACGGGCACGTCGATCAGGTTCGTTTCACCGATGAAATCGGCGACAAAGCGGTTGGCGGGGGATTCGTAGATCTCGCGCGGGGTGCCGACCTGCTGCACATGGCCATCCGACATCACCGCGATGCGGTCGGACATGGTCAATGCTTCTTCCTGGTCGTGGGTGACGAAGACAAAGGCGATGCCGGTCTCGCGCTGGATCTGTTTCAATTCCATCCGCACCGCCTGGCGCAGCTTCAGGTCCAGCGCCGACAGCGGCTCGTCCAGCAGCAGAACGCGCGGTTCGGGCGCCAGCGCGCGGGCCAGCGCCACGCGCTGCTGCTGCCCGCCCGACAACTGCCCCGGGCGGCGCTTGAGGAACGCCGACAGGTGCACCAGTTCCAGCGCCTGCTTGGCGCGCCCCTCGGCATCCACCACGCCCCAGCCCAGCCGCTGCAGCCCGAACATGACGTTTTCCAGCACGCTCATGTGCGGGAACAGCG
>CAXICP010000293.1:0-4757 GCA_964022595.1 uncultured Salipiger sp. | reverse complement strand
GCGTACCTCGTCGCTGGCCGGGCGGAAGAAACGCAGCGTGTCGCGGATCATCCGCCAGTGCGACAGGTCCAGAAACCGCCGTTTCTGCGCGAACATGTCCAGCGTGCGCGTGGTGCCGTATTCCAGCGCGCCGCCGTCGAAACTGGCCGCGAAGCTCATGTCGCTGGGGGCAAGGTCGACGCCCAGATGCTCGAGCAGCGGGATGAACAGCGGATAGGTGCGCCGGTTGCACACGATGAATCCGGTGTCCACCGCCACCCCGTCCACGGTGCGCGTGCGGGCATGCCCCCCCGGCGCGGGCGAGGCTTCGAAGATGGTCACGTCCTGGTGCGGCGCCAGCAGCCAGGCGGTGGCCAGCCCCGAAATGCCGCTGCCGATCACCGCGGTCCTGATACGCTTGGTTGTCACCTTTGCCTCGCTCTGCCAATGTCACGAACGAAGAGACGGCACCCGCGCGAGAAAAGTTTCAGCTTTTTGCGCAAGCCCGACGAACGAGCCGCAACCCGACAGGCAGAGAGCGCCGACCTTGCCCGAGATCCCCGCCGACGAGCTGTCGCACCTGCTGGCCCGCGTCGCCCTGCGCGACCGCGCGGCGTTCAGGGCGCTGTATGACGCCACCGCCCCGAAGCTGTTCGCCATCTGCCTGCGGCTTCTGCGCGACCGGCGCGAAGCCGAGGACGCGCTGCAGGAAGTGTTCGTCAAGGTCTGGCACCGGGCGGACCGCTTCGCGTCGGGCGTGTCGCACCCGTCGGCCTGGCTGAACGCGGTGGCGCGCAACCATGCCATCGACCGACTTCGGCAGGGGCGCGCGCCCAGTGCCGATCTGGGCGCCGCGCGCGAAATCCCCGACCCCGCGCCCGGCCCCGAGGCTTTGGCCATCAACAGCGACGACGGGCGGCGCATCGACGATTGCATGGGCCGGCTGGTGCCTCAGCGGGCCGAGGCGATCCGCCTGGCCTACGTGGAAGGCGAAAGCTATATCGAGCTGTCCCAGCGCTATGAAATCCCGCTCAACACGCTGCGCACATGGCTGCGGCGGGGGCTGCTGCAACTGCGCGATTGCCTCGCGCCGCGCCGATGACCCCGATCAGCGACGACGACAGCGCCCTGGCGGGCGAATACGTGCTGGGCGCCCTTGGGGCGGACGAACGGCGCGCCGTGCAGCGCCGCATCGCAAGCGATGCCGCCTTCGCCGCCGAGGTCGCCGACTGGGAATCCCGGCTGGACCCGCTGCTGGATGACGTGCCCGCACAGGCGCCCCCCGCCGGGGGCTGGGCCGCGCTGGAAACCCGGCTGTTCGCGCCGCCCCGCGCCGCGCGCCCGCGCTGGGCCTGGCTGGGGCTGGCATCGGGGGTGTCGACGGCGCTGCTGGCGGCGGTGCTCTGGCTGGGCGAACCGGTGCAACGCGCGCCGGGGCCGCTGTGGGTGTCGGACCTTGTGTCCCCCGACGGCGCGGTGCGGCTTGCCGCGCTTTACGATGCCGCGCGCGGCGAGATGCGCGTGTCGGTCGGCGGCGATGCCCCCCCACCGGGGCGCGATTTCGAACTGTGGATGATCGCGCAAGGCGGCGCGCCGGTATCGCTGGGCGTCATGCCCCACAGCGGCGCCGCCGCCATGACCATCCCCGAGGATCTGCGCGACGCGATGGCCGGCGCCACGCTTGCCATCACCGACGAGCCCGCCGGCGGCGCCCCGGGCGGGCAGGCCACCGGCCCGGTGCTTGCCACCGCGCCCCTGCGCCGCATCTGACCCGCCGCGCCGGCGTAGGCAAATCTACGCAGGCAATCACGCCAATGTTCCCCGGCGACAAGCTGTGGCACCTTGATCCTGTCGCCGCGCATTAAGTGGAGATGTCCCGTCAAAGCGTCTTTCGCGGCTACACCTGTATTTTTCCCAGTGATTTGCTGGCGCCAGTGAGTGGGCGTCAATAGCTTGTAATTTAACAAAACTGCCGGCGCCTGGTATCCCCACTCGGCGCCGGCTATTTTTTTGGGCGCCGGGGTCGATGGGGGCGGGGCCGCTCTGGTCTTCCCGCGCGGTTGCGCCCAAAGCTGGCGCCATGGATTTGTGGATCGCCGTCACGCTCGCCGCCGCCTTCTTCCAGACCTTGCGCTTCATGCTGCACAAGGTGCTGAGCATGGGCGCGCTTAGCTCGGTGGGATCGACCTTTGCCCGCTTTGCCTATGCGATGCCGCCCGCGCTGGTGTTCACCGCCGCCTGGATCATCGGCACCGGCCAGCGCTGGCCCGCGCTGAACGCCGCCTTCTGGGCGCACGCGCTGGTGGGCGCCCTGGGCCAGATCCTTGCCACGATCTGCGTCGTCGCCCTGTTTCGCCAGCGCAATTTCGCGGTCGGCATCACCTTCAAGAAAACCGAGGTGATCCAGACGGCGGCCCTGGGCGTGATCGTGCTGGGCGAGTCGGTTTCGCCCGCGGGCTGGGGCGCCATCGTGATCGGGCTGGTCGGCGTGCTGCTGCTGTCGGACACGCCGGGGCTGTCGGGGTCGTTCCTGCGCCGTATCGGCGGGCGGGCCGTGGCGCTGGGGCTTGGGTCGGGGTTGTTCTTTGCCTTCTCGGCGGTGGGCTACCGGGGCGCATCGTTGCAGATCGCAGCGCAGGATCCGGTGCTGCGCGCCGCCGTGACCTACAGCTGCGTCGTCGTCAGCCAGGTCGCGGGCATGGCCGCCTGGCTGCGCCTGCGCGAGCCGGGGCAGATCGGCGCGGTATGGCGCGCGCGCCGCGTGGCGGTGTGGCTTGGGCTGACGTCGATGCTGGGCAGCCTGTCGTGGTTCACCGCCTTCACCCTGCAGACCGCCGCCTATGTGCAGGCACTGGGCCAGGTCGAGCTGGCATTCTCGCTTGCGGCGTCGGTGCTGTTCTTTCGCGAACGCATCACGCGGCGCGAACTGGCGGGGATCGGGTTTCTTGCGCTATCGATCCTGGTGCTTGTGCTGGTGCTCTGAGGCTTGCGCCCCGCCCGCCCGGGTGCGATCACCCCCCCCGACACAGGAGACCGCCATGCCCTTTACCCTCGCCACCTGGAACATCAACTCGGTGCGCCTGCGCGAACCGCTGGTCTGCCAGCTGCTCCAGCAGGAAGCGCCCGACGTGCTGTGCCTGCAGGAATGCAAAAGCCCGGTGGACAAGATCCCGCTGGATGCGTTCCGCGCGCTTGGCTACCACCACATCGTGGCGCGCGGGCAAAAGGGCTATAACGGCGTCGCGATCCTGTCCAAGCTGCCGATCCGCGACGTCGGAGACCAGGATTTCGCCACGCTTGGCCATGCCCGCCACGTGGCGGCCGAGCTGGAAAACGGCGTGACGGTGCATAATTTCTACGTCCCCGCCGGGGGCGACGTGCCCGACCGCGACGTGAACGAGAAATTCGGGCAGAAGCTGGATTACCTGTCAGGCATGCGCGACTGGTTCCGGGCCGAACCGCCGCGCAAGGCGATCCTGGTGGGCGATCTGAACATCGCCCCGCGCGAGGATGACGTGTGGTCGCACAAGGCGCTGCTCAAGGTCGTCTCGCACACCCCGGTCGAGGTCGCGGCCCTGGCCGACACCCAGTCCGCCGGCGACTGGGTCGACATCACCCGCCAGGACATCCCCGACGGCCAGCTTTACAGCTGGTGGTCGTATCGTGCGCGCGATTGGGACGCAGCCGACAAGGGGCGGCGGCTGGATCACGTCTGGGCCACGTCCGACATATCGTCCGCCGGTCACGGCAGCCGCGTGCTGCGCGCCGCGCGCGGCTGGGAAAAGCCATCTGACCACGCGCCGGTCTTTGCCACCTTCGACCTGTAGGTTGCGCGGCAGGGGCCGCTCTGCCAGACATGCTGCCAGACATGGCGCGGCGTCTCGGCGCCCGGCGCGGGCGGAACCTGCCGCCCGCCGCGCCGTTGATCCTGGCCAGAACGAAAGCCTTTCATGTTCTCCGACCTGCGCATCATGTGGTCCGTGGCCATCGCCATCCTGCTGCCGCTTGCGGTGGCCATCGCCATCTGGCGGGTGCTCGCCGATGCGCGCACGCCGCAGGGGTCGGTCGCCTGGGTGACCTTTCTGCTGGCGGCGCCCTGGTTCGCCCTGCCCGCCTACCTGTTCTTCGGCCACCACAAGCTGCACGGCTACAAGAAGCGCCGGCGCATCAGCCACCAGGTCATGAAGAAGTTCGGAGGCTACGCCCGCGAGGTCGCCCCGAAGGAAGCGCGCCCCGATCACGCCGCCTTTGCGCGGCTTGCCGAAATGCCGGTGACCGGGTGCAACATGCTGCGCCTGCTGGTGGACGGAGACGAAACCTTTGCGGCCATCCACGCCGCCATCGACCGCGCGCAGCACTATGTCCTGGTGCAGTATTACACGCTGGTCGCCGACAGCACGGGCGAGGCGATGGCCGAACGGCTGATCGCGGCGGCGCAGCGGGGCGTGGACGTGCGGCTGATCTACGACGGGGTCGGCAGCTACCGGCTTGATCAGGGCTACATCGCGCGGCTGCGCGACGCCGGCGTCGTGGTGGTGGACCCGCGCGGCGCGCGCGGGCCGACCTCGCGCTTTCAGCTCAACTTTCGCAACCACCGCAAGACCACGATCATCGACGGGGTCGAAGGCTTTACCGGCGGGCTGAACCTGTCCGACACCTACCGCAGCCTGAACGACACCTTCGGCCCCTGGCGCGACACGCATCTGCACCTGCAGGGGCCCGCCGTGGCGCAGTTGCAGCTGGCCTATGTCGAAGACTGGCACTGGGCCGCGGACGAG
>CAXICP010000292.1:0-4769 GCA_964022595.1 uncultured Salipiger sp. | reverse complement strand
GAGACCATCCTGCCGGTGATGGAACAGGCCGAACTTTACGAGGCCCCCTGTATCTCGGCGGGCGCCCCCTGGCAGGCGGTCATCATGCCCCGTGGAGGGGGCGAATTCGACTGGACCTACCATTTCTTCTGGGGTCTGGACGAGGCGCTGAACACCTTCGTCGGGCTCTGGGACGGGCTGGAAACCAACCGCAAGGTCGGCATGCTCTTCCCGCAGAACATCGATGGCGACACATGGGGCAGCGAAGACTACGGCCTGCCCAAGCCAACCCGCGCCGCCGGGTTCGACGTGACCATCCCCGGCAATTTCCAGCCGCGCACCAACGACTTCTCTGCCCAGATCGCCGCCTTCAAGGAAGCGGAATGCGATATCATCGGCGGCATCACCTACCCCGATGACCTCAAGACCTTTGTCACCCAATGCAACCAGAAGGGCTATCGCCCCACGGCGGTGACCGTGGCGGCGGCGCTTCTCTTCCCCGGCGGGGTCGAGGCGATGGGCGATCTGGGCAACGGCATGTCCTCCGAGGTGTGGTGGACCCCTGCCTTCCCGTTCCAGTCCTCGCTCACGGGGCAGACCAGCGCCGAGATCGCCGCCCAGTGGGAGGCCGACCGGAACCGGCAATGGACCCAGCCGCTGGGCTATTCCCACGCGCTGCTCGAGGTGGCGGTGGATATCCTGAAGCGCTCCAGCGATCCGCTGGACCTTGAGGCGAACCGCGATGCGATGGCGGCAACCGATCTCGGCACCGTCTGCGGGCCGGTGAAATTCGGCGGCGTGCACAAGAACGTCTGCACCATGCCGATCTTTGGCGGGCAATGGGTGAAGGGCGACGAGTGGCCCTATGACCTGCGCATCGTCGACAACTCGGTGAACCAGCTTTTCGAGCCGGAGCAGCAGATCGTTCCGCTGTCCTGGTCCGATGCCTGACGGCAGCGCCGGGCTGACCCGGAACATCCTGCTGTCCGCCACCGACGTGTCCAAGAACTTTGGCGCGGTGCGGGTGCTGCAGGATGTCAGCTTCGACGTCTACCGGGGCGAGGTGCTTGGCATCCTCGGTCCCAACGGGGCGGGCAAGACCACGCTGTTCAACATGATCAGCGGCGATCTCAAAACCTCGGGCGGAGACATCCGTCTGGGGGAAACCTCGCTCGGGGGCACGCCGCCCTTCAAGCGCTGTCACATGGGCATCGGGCGGACGTATCAGATCCCCCTGCCCTACGCCGGCATGACCACCTTCGAGAACCTGCTGGTTTCGGCGGCCTTCGGCGGCGGACGATCGGAACATGACAGCTACGAGCTGTGCGCGCACATCCTGAAGGACTGCGACCTGGAGGCGCGGGCGAACACGCAGGCCGGATCGTTGACGTTGCTTGATCGCAAGCGGCTGGAACTGGCCCGTGCGCTGGCCTCCGGGCCAAAGCTGCTGCTGCTCGACGAGATCGCGGGAGGGCTGACCGAGGAGGAATCAAAGGCGCTGGTGGCGCTTGTCCGCCGCATCCGTGACCGGGGGGTCACGATCCTTTGGATCGAGCATGTGTTGCACGCGCTGATGGCGGTGGCCGACCGCCTCATGGTGCTGAACTTCGGCGAGAAGATCGCCGAGGGCGACCCGCGGACGGTGATCTCCGATCCCGAAGTCAAACGCGTCTATATGGGGATCGAGGCATGAACCCGCTGCTGTCCACCCACGGGCTGGTCGCCCGTTACGGTGATTTCCAGGCCCTTTACGGCGTCGACATCAAGGTCGGCGCAGGTGAAGCCGTGGCGCTGATCGGTGCCAATGGCGCAGGCAAGTCGACCTTCCTGCGTTCCATCATGGGGCTGCTGCCGGTCACGCCCGAGATGGTCCGCATCGACGGCAAACCCGTCGGCGGCACCCCCACCGACCGCATGGTGCAACACGGCGTCGCCATCGTCCCGGAGGGGCGGCGCCTCTTCAAGGGCATGACGGTCGAGGACAACCTGCGCGTCGCCATCGACCGCGCCGAGCATCTTGGCCGCAAGGGGGGATGGACGCTGGAACGGCTCTACGGCTTGTTCCCGATCCTGCGCGAAAAGGCGAAGACACAGGCGCAGAGCCTGTCGGGCGGACAGCAGCAGATGGTGTCCATCGGGCGCGCATTGCTTTGCCAGCCGCGCATTCTTCTGTGCGACGAGATCAGCCTCGGCCTTGCCCCCCGCGTGATCCGCGAGATCTACGCAGCCCTGCCCGGCGTTCGCGAACAGGGCACCGCGGTGGTCGTGGTCGAGCAGGACGTGGGCCTGGCGCAAGACGCCAGCGACCGGCTCTATTGCTTGCTCGAAGGGCGGGTGACGCTTTCGGGCCGCTCGGATGGCGTGAGCCGCGAGCAGATCGCAGACGCTTATTTCGGAGCACATCATGCAGTGGCTTGACGCGGGCGTGCAGGGCATCCTGCTGGGAGGAATGTACGCGCAATATGCGCTTGGCATGGCGCTGATGTTCGGCGTGATGCGCATCGTGAACGTCAGCCACGGCGACCTGGTCATCCTGCTGTCGCTGATCGGCATCTCGCTGGCGGGCAGCTTCGGTCTGGGGCCGTTCGCGGTGATGGCGGCGCTGGTGCCGATGGCGCTGGGGCTGGGCTGGCTGCTGCAACGGTTGATGCTGAACCGGGTGGTCGGCGACGACCCGCTGCCGTCGCTCATCGCGACGTTCGGCCTGTCGCTGGCACTGCAGAACCTGATGTTGCAGATCTGGTCGGCCAACAGCCGCTCGCTGCCCGGTGGCGGGATCGAAAGCCGCTCGGTCGAAGTGGGGGGCATCTACATCGGCCTGCTGCCGGTGATCGTGCTGCTGGCTGCCGTGGGCATGACCTTAGCGGTGGACCTGATGCTGAAGCGCAGCCGCTTCGGGCGGGCGCTGCGGGCGGCCTCGGCGGATGTGGAGGCAGCGGCGATGACCGGCATCAACCCGCGCTCGGTCTATGCAATGGCGACGGCCATCGCGGTCGGGGTGCTTGGCTTTGCCGCCGTGTTCCAGTCGTTGCGCTCTACCGTCGCGCCATCGGATGGCAGCGCACAGCTGATCTACGCTTTCGAGGCGGTAATCATCGGCGGCATGGGCTCGGTCTGGGGCGCGTTCATCGGCTCGATGGTGCTGGGGCTGACGCAGGCCATCGGTTTTCGCATCGACCCCGGCCTTGGCGTGCTTGCCGGGCACCTGGTGTTCCTCGTCGTGCTGGCCACGCGGCCGCAAGGCCTGTTCGGAAAGGCATGACCATGACCCTTGTTGCAGATCATCCCGGCACCGTCCGGGTGCGCAGGCAGACGCCCTCCGGGGTCATCGCCCTGGCGCTGTTCACGGTCGCGGTCGTGGCGTTGATCGCCATGCCCTGGTGGGCGAAAACAGGCACCATCCGCATGGTGCTGGAGCTGTGCTGCTACATCGCCGTGGCGCAGATGTGGAACATGCTGGCGGGCTACGCGGGGCTGGTGTCGGTCGGCCAGCAGGCCTTCATGGGGGCGGCGGGCTATGCGCTTTTCGTGCTGGCGCAGACCTTCGGGATCAATCCGTTTCTGGCGATCTTCCTGTCGCTGCTGGTGCCGCTGGTGCTGGCGGTGCCCTGCTACCTGCTGCTGCACCGGCTGGATGGCCCCTATTTCGCCATCGGCACATGGGTGGTGGCCGAGGTCTTTCGCCTTACCGCCACCAACCTTGGCTTCATCGGGGCGGGATCGGGCATGTCGCTAAGCGTGATGCGCGACTATTCCGGATTCGAACGCAACGTCGCCATGTCGCTGCTCTGCGCCTTCATGATCCTGGCGACCATCGGCGGCAGCTACCTGTTCCTGCGCTCGCGCTATGGCCTTGCGCTGATCGCCATCCGCGACAATCCGGTGGCCGCGGCAAGTCAGGGCATCGACGTGGCCCGGCTGCGCTTTGGCATCTACATCGCGGCGGCGGTGGGCTGCGGGCTGGCGGGGGCTGTCTATTCCATGGCCCAGCTGCGCATCAACCCGGCCTCGGCCTTTGATCCGAACTGGTCGAACATCGCCATTTTCATCGTCATGGTCGGCGGCATCGCGTCCATCGAAGGGGTGCTGATCGGGGCGCTGATCTACTTTCTTGCCGACCGCTGGTTCGGGGAATACGGCGCAAGCTACTTCGTGGTGCTGGGGATGATGACCGTCATCGTGGCGCTTTATGCGCGGGGCGGGATTTGGGGGGCGTTTTCGAAACGCTATGACGCGCCCTGGTTCCCGATCCGTCGCCACCTTGTCCAGTCATCGGAGCACCGCTCATGAAAGCCGCCATCTTCGACGCGGTGGGATCGCCGCTGCGCATCGACACCCGACCCGACCCTGTTGCGCAAGCCGACGAGGTCGTCCTGCGCACCGCCGCCTGCGGCATCTGCGGCAGCGATCTGCACATCACCGAAGACCCGAAGCCCTTCGGGATCGGCGCGGGGTTTGTGCTGGGCCACGAAATCGCGGGTGAGGTGGTCGCCGTTGGGGCGACCGTGACCGGGCTGACGATCGGGGACCGCGTCGCCGTTGTGCCCATGCGTGGCTGCGGCCGCTGCGCTTTCTGCCTTGAAGGAGATCCGGCGCGCTGCCCGGACATGACGCTTATCGGAGGAGGCTACGCGGAATACGTCAGCGTCGCCGCGCGGCAGTGCCAAGTTCTGCCCGAAGACGTCGCGACCGAGGACGGCGCGCTGGCCGAACCGCTTGCCGTGGCGCTGCATTGCGTGGTGCGCTCGGGCATGGTGCCAGGGGACCGCGTGGCGATTCTGGGCGCGGGG
>CAXICP010000291.1:0-4779 GCA_964022595.1 uncultured Salipiger sp. | reverse complement strand
CGATGACCAGCATGGCGGCGGTGGGATTGGCGGGCATGACGGCTCCTTGGCTGCAGCTGATCCAAGCTATAGGCCGCGCCGCGCGGCGTTTCAAATCTTTCGCCGGAGGCGCGGCTCTGGCAAATCCGGGCGAGGTTGACTATCTTGGAAGACTGACTTTGCAGGAATTGCGGAAGGACTGGCGCTTTGGACGAGTCGCGCGGACGTATCACGAAGAACGGCATCAGATTGTATGAGCCGGCGGATTTCGCCGGGATGCATGCGGCTGGCCGGATCGCGGCCGAGATCCTCGACGCCGTGGCCCCGCTGGTGCAGCCGGGCGTGACCACCGGGGCGCTGGACGATTTCATCACCGCCGAGGTGGAGCGTCACGGCGCGACCTCGGCCACCATCGGCTACAAGGGCTACCAGCACGGGTCCTGCATTTCGGTCAATCATGTGGTCTGCCACGGGATTCCGGGCGCCAAGGTGCTGAAGGACGGCGATATCCTGAACATCGACGTGACGGTGATCGTCGACGGCTGGTTCGGCGACACCAGCCGGATGTATGTGGCCGGCGCGCTGGGCCGCAAGCCCGAGCGGCTGATCGAGGTCACGCATGATGCGCTGATGAAGGGGATCGAGGCGGTGAAGCCCGGCAATACCTTCGGCGATATCGGCGCGGCGATCCAGAGTTATGTAGAGGGCAACCGCATGTCGGTGGTGCGCGATTTCTGCGGTCACGGTCTGGGCCGGGTGTTCCACGCCCCGCCGAATGTGCTGCATTACGGCCGCCCCGGCACCGGGCCGGTGCTGGAAGAAGGCATGTTCTTCACCATCGAGCCGATGGTGAACCTTGGCCGGCCCGAAACCAAGGTGCTCAAGGACGAATGGACCGCAATCACCCGCGACAAGCACCTGTCGGCGCAGTTCGAACATTCGGTCGGGGTTACCGCCGATGGCGCCGATATCTTCACGCTTTCGCCCGGTGGGCTGTTTCACCCCACCAAGGCCGCCTGACGCCGCGCGCGCCCTTGGGCGCGCCGTTTCACAGCGCCGTCAGCACGGTGACATGCGTGTCGCCGTAGCGGCGGCTGTCGCGGGGGGCGAACCCTTCGGGGGCGGTCTGGGGGGCGTTTTCTTCCCACACGATCAGTGCGCCGGGGGCCAGCCAGCCGCCCGCGCGCGCGGCGTTCAGCGCCTTTTCCCCCAGCGCCTTGCCGTAGGGCGGATCAAGGAACACCAGCCTGGCGGGGGTTTCGGCGGGGCCTAGCCTTGCGGCGTCGCGGGCGATCAGCCGCGCGCGATCGGCGCAATCCAGCAGGCGGATGTTGTCGCGCAAAAGGCTTTGCGCCTTGCGCCCGTCATCGACGAAGGTGCAGCCCTGCGCGCCGCGCGACAGCGCCTCGAAACCCAGCGCGCCGGTGCCGGCGAAAAGGTCCAGCACGGTCGCGTCGGAGAACGGATCGCCAAACCGGCCCCCGGCCAGCATGTTGAACAGGCTTTCGCGCGTGCGGTCGGTGGTCGGGCGCAGATGGGCGCGCGGGTCGCCCTTGCCCACCGGGGTCAGCGCCCGGCCGCGCCATTCGCCGGCGATGATCCTCATTTGAGAAGGGTCTTCAGGTCGGTCTGCGCATCGGCGACAGCCTCGGGCGCGGGGGATTTTCCCGCTTCGATCAAACGCTTGCCCACCATGTAGGCGCGCGGGTCGTTCATCGCGTCCAGCGCCAGCAGCGTGGCGCCCGCGTAGTACCAGTGCGACACCGCTTCACCGCTGCGCCGGGTGACGACGCGGTCATGGCCGGTGTTCAGCCCGGCGATCTGAAGCTTGACGTCGTATTGATCCGACCAGAACCACGGCTTGGCTTCGTAGGCGCGCCCGGCCCCCATGATGTTGTCGGCGACCAGCTCGGCCTGGTCGATGGCATTGCCCACGCTTTCCAGCCGGATCTGCGCGCCCTTGTGCGGGAAGGACGCGCAATCGCCCGCCGCCCAGACATTGGGCGCCGAGGTCCGCCCGGTCGCATCGGTGCGGATGCCGTTTTCGATGCCGATCCCGGCGGCCTCGGCAAGATCCAGCGCGGGCAGCACGCCGACCCCCGCGATGACGAAATCGACCGGCAGCGCCGTGCCGTCGGTCAGTTCGGCGGCCTCGACATGGCCATCGCCCGTCAGGCGGCCCAGCCCCACGCCTTCGCGGATATCGACACCATGGGCGCGGTGCAGGTCGCGGAAGTAATCGGCGGTTTCGGGGGCGGCGACGCGTTGCAGGATGCGTTCGGCCATTTCCACCAGCGTGACCTTCAGCCCCAGCTTGGATGCGACCGCCGCCGCCTCAAGCCCGATGTAGCCGCCGCCGACGATCAGCACGCTGGCGCCCTTGCGGAAATAGGGCTGCATCGCCTGTACGTCCGCGATGGTGCGCACCGCGCAGACCCCGCCCAGATCGCCCCCGATGGCGGCGGGCAGGCGGCGCGGGGCGGACCCGGTGCAGAATACCAGGTCGTCCCAGTCCAGCTTGCGCCCGTCGGCGATCAGCGTGCGCGCCCTTGCATCGATTGCCGTCACCGGGGCGCCAAGGATCAGGTCGATCGCCTGCGCGGCGTAGAAATCGCGCGGGCGCAGGTACAGCCGGTCTTCTTCCATATCGCCCAGCAGATAGGCCTTGGACAGGGGCGGGCGCTGGTAGGGGGGCACCGGTTCGTCGCCGATCACCGTGATCGCGCCGTCGAACCCCTTGCCGCGCAGGCGGGCCACCAGAGATGCCGCCGCCTGGCCTGCCCCGACCACCACAACCTTGCCCATGCCCATGCCCTTTGAAATTTCGTTTGTATGTCGCGGCGCAGCCTATATCCGTGGGACTTGGAAACGCAACGCATAGGAGACGCGACATGGCTATCACCAAGGGCGACACGCTGCCGGGGGCTACCCTCGTGGCGATGGGCACGGACGGCCCCGAGCAAATCAGCCTGCAAGACCGGCTTGACGGGCGCAAGGTCGTGATCTTTGCGGTCCCGGGCGCCTTCACGCCCACCTGTTCGTCGGCGCATGTGCCCAGCTTCGTCCGGGTCAAGGACGACCTGGCCGCCAAGGGCGTGGATGAGATCATCTGCCTGTCGGTCAACGACCCCTTCGTGCTGTCCGCATGGGGCGAAAGAACCGGCGCGACCGAAGCGGGCATCACCCTGCTGGGCGATCCCGAAAGCGCCTTTACCAAGGCCATCGGGATGGATTTCACCGCGCCGCCCGCCGGGCTGATCGCCCGGTCCAAGCGCTATGCCATGCTGGTCGAAGACGGGGTTGTCACCCTTCTGCACGCCGAAGCCAGCCCCGGCGAATGCGACATTTCCGCCGGCGAAAGCCTGCTGGACGCCATGTGATCCGGGCCGGCGGCTGCGCTTTCGGGCGCAGCCACCGTTCAGTCGGCAAAGGCGCGGCTGGACACCTGCACCGGGTTTCCCGACGGATCGCGGGCGTTGGCAAAGCTGTAGCCATCGGCGCTGTGGATCGCCCCGAAGTCCAGCCCCCGGGCGCGCGCCTCGTCGCAGAACCGGGCCACATCGGGCACGTCGAACACCAGCTTGACCAGGGATTGCCCCTGTTTCTGCCCCTTGGCTGCCGGGTGCAGCAGGATCGGCGCGCCGGCCCCGTTCGGGCGCAGCTCGACGATCCGGTCGCCCTGCTGGCGAAGCACGCTGTAGCCGAAATGCGCGCAGTAGAACGCGATCATCTCGTCGATCTTGCGGGTGTAGATGATCAGGCGGCCCAGCGTCGGCGGCATGGTGTGCCCCTTTGTGCGAAAACCGCGATCAGCCCGCGCGGCGCAGATCGGCGATCATGGCGTCGATATCGCCGCCCCGGCGGTCCAGCATCGAGCCGATCTCGGTCCGTTCGGTCAGCAACATGTTCACGCCCTCGACATACATGTTGAAGAACTTGCCCGATTTCTCGCCCACGAAGAAGGTCACGTCGAACGGAGACTGCCCGCGCAGATAGGCCAGCGTCGACACCTGGTAGGCGTTCTTGACCGACTTGGTGCCCTTTACGTCGATGCGCCCGCCTTCGAACTTGCGGAACTGCTTGCCGTACTTGCGCGAGATATAGCTGGAAAACGCCTGGGTGAACGCCTGTTTCTGCGCCGCCGTCGCGCGCCGCGCCTCGACGCCCATCACGTAGGCGGCGATATAGGGCATGTCGCCGTAGCTGCGAAAGATCCGCTCGAACTGCGCGATCATCTGCTGTTCGGACGCCCCGGTCGAGATCACCTCGTTGATGTCGCCCACCAGCCGGTTGACCAGCGTTTCGGCCTGCGCCGCGCTGGCGGCCTGCAGGGGCGCGCCAAGGGCCATCACCAGCCCCGCGGCAAGCATCCCTCCGATCATCGTCCGCCGTGTCATCATGCCATTTGCGAACTGCCGCATCAGAATCCCTCCGTGTCCAAGGCTTCGGGGTCGATATAGTCCGACTGCGCCGCGCTTTCATCCCCAAGCTCGTAACGCCGGTTCTGAAGGTAGACGGTGCGCGACTGGGCGTAGCTGTCGGCCGAGCCGTACAGCATCGCGTCGATCTGTTCGCCGTATTCGGACCTGTCCAGCGCCCGTTCCGCCAGCCGCACCCCGGTGGCATAGTACCTGTCCGGCGCGGGCAGCCAGTAGCTGAGCGGGTTGGTGACCAGGTCGACCGCCATGCCCACCGCGTGGCGTTCGGTGCTGGGCCCGATCAGGGGCAGTTCCATGTAGGCGCCTTCGGGCAGGCCCCAGACGTGCAGGGTTTCGCCGAAATCGCTTTCGTCTTCCGGCA
>CAXICP010000290.1:0-4790 GCA_964022595.1 uncultured Salipiger sp. | reverse complement strand
GCCGCTGGGCACGTTCGTCGGTCAGCCGTTCGGCTGGCGGTCGCCCTTTCTTGGGGTCGTCGCGCTGGGGGTGAGCGGGTTCCCCGCCTCTGCCGCGCTGGTGCCGGCGAAGCTGACGCGGGCCGCATCCCCGGGGATCAGGGCGCAGTTGCAGGTGCTGACCTCGCCCCGGCTTTTGCTGATCTATCTCATCACGGCGGTCGGTTATGGCGGCAATTTCATCGCCTTCACCTTTCTTGCGCCGATGCTGAACGAGGTCACGGGCCTGTCGGCGGGCGCCATCAGCCTTGTGATGCTGCTGTATGGCGCCTCTGTCGCCGTGGGCAACATCGCCGGCGGCAAGCCGGCCGACCGCATCGGCGCGGTGCCGTCCCTGACGCTGATCTTTGCCGGTCTGGCGGTGTCGTTGGTGGCGCTTGGCGCGGCCCTGTCCAGCCCGGTTGCCGCCATCGCGGTCGCGGCCTTCTGGGGCGGCTTTGCCTTTGCCAACGTGCCGCCGCTGCAATCCTACGTGGTGCAGGTCGCGCGTGAGGTCGCCCCGGGTGCGGTCGATGTGGCCTCTGGCTTGAACATCGGCGCGTTCAACCTTGGCATCGCCGGGGGCGCCTGGGCCGGAGGGCTGGTGGTCGAAGGCGTCGGCCTTGCCGCCGCGCCCTACATCGCTGGCGCGGTGGTCGTTGTCGGCATCGTGCTGGTGCGCCTGTCGGGCCGGCTGAACGCGACCAACCCGCAGGCCGTGGCTGCGGAATGATCTAAGGGTTCCATATGAGCCAAAATCACGGCAGCGCGGCGACCGGTTTTGCAAGGTCGCCGCGCCGCGCATCAGACCTCGGCGACGCGCGGTCGCACCACCGGAAACATCCGGTCATAAGCCAGCGTGAACACGTAGGTGTAACCCACCACGAAGCTGGTCACGACGATATCGGCGGCCAGCGCATCCACCAGCCCAAGCTTCAGCCAGAACATGTAAATCGGCAGCGACGTCAGCGTCAGCGAGCCCTCGAACCCGATGGCATGCAGGATGCGGCCCAGGTGCGATCTTTCGCTGGAAACGCGGCCCGAACGGGCATCGATCCGGTCGAAGGCCCAGTTGTAGACAAGATGCATCGCCATCGCCTTGAGCGACAGAACCGCGCCAAGCACCCCGATTTCGCCCAGCGACCTGTCAAAGAACGCCGCCCCCGCGGGGATCAGCATCGCCATCAGGGTCAGCTCGAACGAGATCGAGAAACGCAAACGGTCGCGGCCGGTCCGCAGCGGAGTCTTGTCGGTCATGGGGCGCCTCATCTGTTATTCGGCGTTGCTTCTATCACCCGCCTGCGGGATATAAAGTCAGATAGTATCTGGAAATGCGATAGAACGATGGTCTCGCCCGACAGCCTGCACGCCTTTGTCCTTGCCGCCGAACTCGGGTCCTTTTCGGCGGCGGCGCGGCGTTTGAACAAGGCGCAATCGGCGGTGTCGACCGCCATTGCCAACCTTGAAATCGACGCCGGCGTGCAGCTGTTCGACCGTTCGACCCGCTCGCCCACCCTGACGCCCGAGGGGCGCGCGCTGCTGCCCCATGCCAGCGGGATCCTGCTTGGCACGCGCGAATTCATGGCCAAGGCCGGTTCGATGGCCGAAGGCACCGAGGATCGGCTGGGCGTCGTCGTGCAGCAGGGGGTCACGGCAGATCCGCTTTACGCCACGCTGCTGCGCTTTGCCGAGGTTTTCCCTTCGGTCTCGCTGGAAATCTTCACCACCGGCCCCGCCGACACCGGCGCGTTGCTGAAGGAAGGGCGCGCCGATTTGGGGCTGATGATCGAACAGGAAAGCTATCCCAGCGGTTTCCAGTTTCGCGGCGTGGGCCATGCGACCATCGTGCCCGTCTGCGCCCCCGGCCACCCACTGGCCGCCTGCCCGCACCCCGGCTATGCCGAACTGCGCCAGCATCGCCAGATCGCCCTGCACCGCCGCGATCAGGACCCGGGCGACGAGATCAAAAGCCCGACGATCTGGCACGCCGAAAGCCCGGAACTGGCCGCCGCGCTTGTCATGCGCGGGCTTGGCTGGGCAGAGCTGCCGTTGCGCTCGGTCAGCCGCTACCTGGCCGAAGGGTCGCTGCGGCGCATGGCCTGCGCGTTTCAGCAAAGCGATGCGCAGGAAGGGATCGACGTGGTCTGGACCGAACGCCGGGCATTGGGCCGCGCGGGCCAGTGGTTTCGCGACCAGCTGCTTGGCGTCCCGCAGGCAGACTGGCGCGGGGGCTGATCGCGGCGCCTGCGGCGGGGTGACCCGCCCGGCACGATGAACGCCCGGTCGACCGGTTCATTCGGCGCAAGCCCGCGATGGCGCCGGCGACCTTTGCGCCCCGGTCAGCCCTGCCGCCGGTGATCAAGCGCGATTTCCGCCACGGCGAACTCTGCCACGCCCTGATCCGGTGCGTCGGTGAAGGCGGCGATGGTCATGGGGTCGGGAAGGTCGGGAAAATGATAGACGGCGTTCATGCTGAACGGCCCGCCCCCGGTGTGGCCGATGGCGCGTCCCGCATCCCCGACGGCGCCGGACATGAGGCCAAGCGCATATCCGCAGTCGGTCCAGGGCCGCCCGGGAATGGCCCCGCCCAGGGATTGCCTGACCAGCATGTGACCAAAGGTCTGCGCGCCAAGCAGATCCCCGGCGAAAAGCGCGTGCAGCAAACGCGCCGCGTCCGGCGCCGATCCGATCAGGCAGCCGTGATAGACCCAGCGCGGATCATAGCTTGCGCCGGCTTTCCAGTGCAGCATTGCCGATTGGTCCAGGCTGTCCCAGAATTCGACGCTTTCCAGACCAAGCGGCTGGCAGATCATTTGCTGGATGACGGCGCCAAGGCGCGTGCCCACCGCTTCTTCGATCAGTTCGCGCACGAAAAGGTAGCCGATGTTGGAATAGGACCAGCCTTCGCCCGGCGGGAAACGCATGCCCTGGGCAAGGGCGGCATCAAGCAGCCGGTCGCGGGGCCATGGGGTGTCTGCGCGGGCGACCGCCGCGTGGTATTCCCTTAGCGATCCGTAATCCGGCAGGCCCGAGCTGTGGGCAAGCAGCTGACGCAGCGTGAAGGGATGGTCCTTGCAGGGCGCATCGAGGTCCAGCAGTTGCGCGTCCGCCAGCCTGAGCGCGCAGATCGCGATGGCCGTCTTGGAAAAGCTCCAATAGGGAAACCGCGCGCCCTTGGGGCTGTCGCCGCCAATGCGCCCGGACATGGTGATCCAGGCTGTCGGTATGCTTTGCGCTGCCATCCGTTCTGCCTACGCGCGGGGTGCGTTTGCGTCAATTCGGGCCTGCGGCGGTTTCCGGGAGCCTTGCCGGCAACCGGAAACCGCCATCACGATCAGTCCGGCGCCTGAACCAGGATCTTGACGTGGGATTTTTCGGCGACGAGCGCATCGAACCCTTCGGCGACGATGTCATCCAGCGCGATGCGTTTCGTCACCAGTTGATCGGCGCTGAAATACCCCTGCGCCATCAAGGCCATGACAGCCGGATAGACATTGCGGTAGGCGATGGTGCCCTGAAGCTGGCGTTCCTTGAGAACGACGGTGTTGGGCTGAAACGACGCATCCCCTTCCCAGATCGAGACGATCAGCACCTGCCCTTCGTGGCGGGTGGCGTCGATGCATTGCGCCAGCACCTTGGGCACGCCGGTGACTTCGAAGGCGACATTCACGCCGCCGGTCGCCTTGCGGATCGCGGCGACGGCGTCATTCGCGGCGGGGTCGATCGCGCTGGTGGCGCCAAGGTCCATCGCCTTGCGCCGGCGCACGTCGGAAGGTTCCACCACGTGAATTTCCGACGCGCCCGCGACGCGCAGCGCCTCGACCACCAGCAGGCCGATCGGGCCCGCGCCGAAGACGGCGGCCTTGTCCCCGGCCCTGATCTTTGACAGGCGCACGGCGTGCAGCGCGACCGCCGCCGGTTCCACCAGCGCGCCCTGTTCCATGGATAGCCCGTCCGGCATCTTGTGGACCATGCGGGCCGGCACGGTGCTGTGCGCCGCGAACCCGCCCTGCCCGCCCGAAAGGCCGACGAAGCCAAGGCTGTCACACAGGTTGTATGTCCCTTCCAGGCAGGCCGGGCAGTGCCCGCAGGCAAAGATCGGTTCGATCGCGACCCGATCGCCCACCGCGAACCCGGTCACGCCGTCGCCCAGTTCAGCCACCGTGCCGCAATATTCATGCCCCATGGTGATCGGCGCCTGATCCTTGCTGAGGGGATGGTCGGTGCCCACGGGAATAAAGATCGGCCCGGCCAGGTATTCGTGCAGGTCGCTGCCGCAGATCCCTGTCCAGGCGACCTTGACCTTTACCTCGCCGGGGCCGGGTTTCGGTTCGGGGATGTCTTCGACGCGGATGTCCCTGACGCCGTGCCAACGTGCTGCTTTCATGTGTCTTGCTCCAGAATGTCGGGAAATCTGCGCCCGGCGGGCGGAATGGGCCGGGCGCGGGGCGCGCGATCAGACCGCGCGCCAAGGGATGGTCACGAAAGGTGATGCACCGGCTGCAGCCCGTAGACGGGCGTGTCCAGACCTTCCATCCGGGCCTTGAGCTGCAAGGCCAGGTACAGCGAATAATGCCGCGACTGGTGCAGGTTGCCGCCGTGGAACCACAGGTTTTCCTGCTGGGTCGGCTTCCACATGTTGCGCTGCTCGCCTTCCCACGGGCCGGGGTCCTTGGTGGTGTCGGACCCCAGGCCCCAGACCTTGCCGACCTTGTCCGCCACCTCTTGCGAGATCAGATCCGCCGCCCATCCGTTCATCGACCCGTAGCCCG
>CAXICP010000289.1:0-4808 GCA_964022595.1 uncultured Salipiger sp. | reverse complement strand
CGGGGATCTATGGCCCGGGGCGCGGGCCTTTCGCCAAGGTGCGGAGCGGCACCGCCCGGCGCATCGTGAAGCCCGGGCAGGTGTTCAGCCGCATCCATGTGGCCGATATCGCGCAAAGCCTTGAGGCGTCGATCCGCCGCCCGTGCCCCGGCGGGATCTACAACCTGTGCGACGATCTTCCCGCGCCCCCGCAAGAGGTCATCCTGTTCGCCGCCGACCTTCTGGGGGTGGCGCCGCCGCCGGAAGAGGATTTCGAAACCGCCGAGATGTCGGCGATGGCGCGCAGCTTCTATTCCGAAAGCAAGCGGGTTTCGAACCGGCGCCTCAGGCAGGATCTGGGGGTGCAGCTGATCTATCCAGATTATCGCGCGGGCCTGCGGGCGCTGCTGGCCCAAGAGCGCGCGGCAGGCTGAGCGGCGCGCAGGTCAGGCCTTGCGGCTGATCATCTCGACACCCAGGGCGCCAAGCACCTTTTGTTCGATATGGGCCGCATCAAGCCCGGCGGCGGCATACATCGCATCGGGGCTGGCGTGGTCGATGAAGGTATCGGGCAGCACCATCGAGCGGAATTTCAGCCCGTGGTCAAAGATCCCCTCATCGGCAAGCAGTTGCGCCACATGGCTGCCAAAGCCCCCGGTCGCGCCCTCTTCGATGGTGATCAGCGCCTCATGCGTGGTGGCCAGCCGCAGGATCAGATCGCGGTCAAGCGGCTTGGCGAAGCGCGCATCGACGATGGTGGGCGAGATGCCGCGCGCTTCAAGCCGCTCGGCGGCGGCAAGCGCCTCGCCCAGCCGGGTGCCGAAGCTGAGGATGGCGGCGCGGGCGCCTTCGCGGATCACGCGGCCGCGCCCGATTTCAAGGATCTCGCCATGTTCGGGCATATCGACGCCGCGCCCCTCGCCGCGCGGATAGCGGAACGCGATGGGGCCGCTGTCATGCGCGGCGGCGGTGGCGACCATATGCTTGAGCTCGGCCTCGTCGGCGGCGGCCATGACCACCATGCCCGGCAGGTTCGCCATGAAGGCGATGTCGAAGGCGCCCGCGTGTGTCGCGCCGTCGGCACCGACCAGCCCGGCGCGGTCGATGGCAAAGCGCACGGGCAGCCGCTGGATCGCAACGTCATGCACCACCTGGTCGTAACCGCGTTGCAGAAAGGTGGAATACATCGCGCAGAAGGGGCGCAGCCCGCCGGCGGCGAGCCCTGCGGCAAAGGTCACGCCATGCTGTTCGGCGATGCCCACGTCGAACACGCGCGCCGGAAAACGTTCGGCCATCAGGTCCAGCCCGGTGCCGTCGGGCATGGCGGCGGTCACCGCGCAGATGCGCGGGTCGATCTCGGCCAGGCGGTTGAGTTCCTTGGAAAAGACCGACGTGTAGCTTGGCGCGTTCGACGGCGCCTTCTTCTGCTCGCCGGTGGTCACGTCGAACTTGGCACGGGCGTGGCCGCGGTCGGCCGAGCCTTCGGCGGGGGCATAGCCCTTGCCCTTTTTCGTCAGCGCGTGGATCAGGATCGGCCCGGTGGCGCGGTCGCGCACGGTGCGCAACACCGGCAGCAGCTGGTGCAGGTCGTGCCCGTCGATCGGCCCGAGGTAGCTGAAACCCAGCTCTTCGAACAGGGTGCCGCCCACGGCCATGCCCTTGATCATTTCCTTGGCCCGCTTGGCGCCTTCGCGCAGGGGCGGGGGCAGCAGCGCGACCGCGCCCTTGGCGGCGGCCTTCAGGTCCTGGAACGGCGCCTCGGCGTACAGCCGCGACAGATAGGACGACATCGCGCCGGTGGGCGGGGCGATGGACATTTCGTTGTCGTTCAGGATGACGATCAGCCGCTTGCCAAGGTGGCCGGCGTTGTTCATCGCCTCGAATGCCATGCCCGCCGACATGGCGCCATCACCGATCACCGCGATGGCATCGCCCGCGCCGGTGTCGGTGGTGCCGCCCAGATCGCGCGCCACGGCGAACCCCAGCGCGGCAGAGATCGAGGTCGAACTGTGGCCCGCGCCGAAGCAGTCGTAGGGGGATTCGCTGCGCTTGGTGAAGCCGGACAGCCCGCCTTCCTGGCGGATGGTGCGGATGCGGTCCCGCCGGCCCGTCAGGATCTTGTGCGGGTAGGCCTGGTGCGAGACGTCCCAGATCAGCTTGTCGCGCGGCGTGTCGAACACCGCGTGGATCGCGACGGTCAGCTCGACCACCCCCAGCCCCGCGCCAAGGTGCCCCCCGGTCTGGGACACCGCCGCGATGGTTTCGGCGCGCAGCTCGTGGGCCAGCTGTTCCAGATCGGAATCCGACATCCGTTTCAGGTCCGCCGGTCCGGTGACGCGGTCAAGAAGCGGGGTGTCGGGGCTGGCGGTCATGGCGTCTCTCGCGTTCAGGTCTGCCGGGAGATAACGAAGCGGGCGGCGTCCCGCAAGGCATCCGCCCCGGCGCCGTAAGAGGATAGCGCATCGCAGGCGTCGGTCACGAGGCTTTGTGCGCGGCGTTTCGCGCCGTCCAGCCCCAGCAGCGACACAAAGGTCGCCTTGCCGCGCGCGGCGTCCTTGCCGACCGCCTTGCCCACGGTTCCGGCATCGCCCGTCACGTCCAGGATGTCGTCGGCGATCTGGAAGGCCAGCCCCAGCCGGTCCGCGTA
Source organism: uncultured Salipiger sp. (assembly GCA_964022595.1). Taxonomy (GTDB): domain Bacteria; phylum Pseudomonadota; class Alphaproteobacteria; order Rhodobacterales; family Rhodobacteraceae; genus Salipiger. Next base: position 2,182 of record CAXICP010000289.1, on the reverse strand, counting down.
GGCGGTCAGCGGCCCGGGATCGGCCTGCGCCAGCCGTGCCCCGGCCTGCGCCGACCAGGTAATAAGGGCGCCGGTCTTGCCCGCCTGCAGCGCGGTGATCTCGTCCAGGGTCAGGGGGGAGGCGGCGCTTTCGGCGGCCATGTCCAGTGCCTGGCCCAGCACCATGCCGCGCGCGCCCGCCGCCTGCGCCAGGCTAAGCGCAAGGTCCGCGCGCACGGCGGCGTCCGGGTGGCAGCGCGTGTCGCAGACCATTTCGAACCCCAGCGCCTGAAGCGCGTCGCCCGCCAGCACGGCGGTCGCCTCGTCCCAGGCGCGGTGCACGGTGGGGCGGCCCCGGCGCAGATCGTCGTCATCCATGCAGGGCAGGTCGTCATGCACCAGCGAATAGGCGTGGATCGCCTCGATCGCGCAGGCGGGCCAGATGGCGCGGTCCTGTGGCACGCCGTGCAGGCGCGCGCCTTCCAGCACCAGCCAGCCGCGCAGCGCCTTGCCGCCCGAAACCGCATAGCCCATGGCGCGAAGCACCGGCAGGTCGGGCATGTCGCCCAGCACGGCGGCGACATGGGCATCGACCGCGCGCGCGGCGCTGGCAAGGCTGTCCTTGAACATGGGGCGTTACAGCCCTTCGACGGGCTTCAGGCCGGTGGGCTCGCCCGAGGCGTCCAGCTGGATCGCGGCGACCTTTTCCTCGGCGCTGCGCAGCTTGGCCTCGCAATGCTTTTTCAGCGCATCGCCGCGCTTGTACAGTTCGATCGACGCCTCAAGCGGCACGTCGCCACGTTCAAGCTGGCCGACGACCTGCTCAAGTTCGGCCATGGCCTGTTCGAATGTCATGTCCTTGACGGCGGTATCGGTCATCTTGCTGGGCCTCGGTCGGTTCTTTGCGATGCGCGCGCCCGTACGGGGCAGGGCGCGCGCGGATCATAGCCAGCTTCGCGCACCGAGACCACCCGCCCCGGCGCGGTTTCGCCGGGCCAGTCAGTCGGGCCAGTCAGTCGGGCCAGTCAGTCGGGCCGGTCAGTCGGCCCGTCAGTCAGGCGCCAGCATGTAGCCCGCGCCGCGCACGGTCTGCAGGTAGCGCGGCTGCTTGGGGTCGGATTCGATCTTGCGGCGCAGGCGGGTGATCTGCACGTCGACGGCGCGTTCCTGCGCCTGGCCCCGGTCACGGCCCAGTTCCTCGACCAGTTCGGACCGGGTCAGGGCAACGCCGGGCCGGCCGGAAAAGATGCGCATCAACTGGCTTTCGGTGGCGGTCAGGCGCACCTGGTCTTCGCCCTGCCACATCTCGCCGCGTTCGATGTCGTAGCGGATCGGCCCCAGCGTCAGCAGCTTGGGCGCGGAAGCGTCACGGGGCGGTTCGGGCATGCGGCGCAGGATGGCGGCGATGCGCAGCAACAGCTCCTTGGGTTCAAATGGCTTGGGCAGGTAGTCGTCGGCGCCCGCCTCGAACCCCTTGATGCGGTCCTCGGTTTCGCCCCGGGCGGTCAGCAGCATGATCGGCGTGGTCGAGGTTTCGCGAATGGCGCGCGTCAGACTGACCCCGTCTTCGCCGGGCATCATCACGTCCAGAACGATCATGTCGAAATCCAGCCCCCGCAGGATGCGGCGCGCATGGGCGGCGTCGCGCGCGGCGGTGACAAGAAAGCCGTTGCGGATCAGGAATTTCTGCAAGAGCTGGCGGATGCGCTCGTCGTCGTCGACGACAAGGATATGGGCGTCGGGTTCGGCCATCAGCGCGTCTCCCTCGGGGCGGTGTCGCGCAGCCCCGAGAAATGGCGCTGCATGTCCGGGTCCATCATCGCCTCAAGCACCTTGCGAAACCCCGCGACGGCATCGGGGCCGGCCTGGCGGTAGGCGGCCCGCATGCGCGCGCGCTGCGCGTCCGACAGGCGGTGTTCCAGCGCGCGCCCCTCGGGGGTCAGGAACAGGTGGCGTTCGCGCTTGTCCGCGCGGCCCACGCGGCTTTCGACAAGGCCATCGTCGATCAGCGTGCGCAGCACCCGGTTGAGCGATTGCTTCGTGACCCCAAGGATCGACAGCAAGTTGTTGACGGTGGTGCCCGGCACGATGTGGATGAAATGGACCGCCCGGTGATGTGCCCTGCCGTAATGCATGTCAGCCAGGATGCGGTCGGGGTCGGCGGTAAAGCCGCGATAGGCAAAGAACATCGCTTCGATCCCCT
>CAXICP010000288.1:0-4822 GCA_964022595.1 uncultured Salipiger sp. | reverse complement strand
GCGCACCACGGCGATGTGCAGCCACTGGGCGATCCAAAGCTTGTTGATGAACACTTCCAGCCCGAATTTGGGCAGCGACAAAAGTTCATCCGCGCGCGACGCCAGCAGATCGCGGCGCATGACGCGCTCGCCCGAGATATAATCGATCCCAAGCCCGCGCCACACCAGCGGCGCGTTCCCCCGCAGCGACAGCGACGCATCCGCCCGCCCGTCCAGAACCGGGGCGATCAGCGCCGTCAGCTCGTCGCAATGCAGCCCCAGCAGATCGCTGTCCAGCAGCAGCACATGGCTGCCGGTCGCCTCGGTGATGCCGCGCGTCACGGCGCGGGTCTTGCCGCCGTTGCGCCCCTGCCGGATGACGCGCAGACGGGGGGCGCGGCGGGCGGCCGCCTCGGCCCGGGCGGCGGTGTCATCGGACGAGCCATCATCGACCACCACGATCTCGTCGATCAGCGGATGGTCCAGCACCGCGTCCAGCACCGCGCCGATGCGCGGGGCTTCGTTATAGGCGGGAATGATGCAACTGAGCGTCGGGGCAATCATTTGCGCATGGTCCTTTTGAGCAGCCAGATGATCCCGGCCAGCACCATAACGCCCAGTACCAGCAAAGAGATCCGCGCGATCCAGTCGTCGATGCGGCTGTAGGCCGAACCGAAGGCATATCCGATGGCCACGAAGAACAGGCTTTTGGGTATCGTGGCCGCAAGGTTGATCCACAGGAAACGGGTCATGGGCATGCGCGCCAGCCCCGCCGCGACCAGCACTGCCGCGCCGGCGGAATGGGTCAGCTTGCCCACCACAAGCGTTCGGGCGCCGTTGCGCTGGAAATGGCCGGTCACCTGCGCAAGCCGCGCCCGCGACAGCCCCATGCGATAGCGCCAGCGGATCGGCAGCCGGTGCAGCCCCCAGCGCCCCAGCGCGTAGAACAGCGCGTCTCCGAACAGGTCGGCGATCACCACCACGACGCTGACGCTCCAGACGTCGAGCAACCCGCGCGAGGCCAGCCAGGCAGCGATCACGGTGACGATCGGCCCTTCAAGCATCGCGATGGGTGCAAGCAGGACCAGCCCGTCCTTGGCGATCAGGGCTGCGACGGTTTCAAGTCCCAACAAGTGCTACTCCGCCGGGCCCGCCTTGGCGGGCGCCATATCCGTTCCGCGCCACGTGATGCTGCGCCCTGCCCATGTGGCCACCCACAGCGCCGGAAGCAAGAGGTCGCGCAGCCCCATCGCCGTCAGGTCGCGCGCGCCCGACGGCCATCCCGCCACGCGCGCCAGCGCCCATTCCGCGCCGTACCAGGCGGCGATCAGCCCCGGCAGCGTCCAGGCGGGCGCCGCCCCGAACAGCACCAGCGCCCCCAGCGCCGCCAGCGGCAGCGCCGGGCCTTGCGCGATTTCGGCGGCAAAGATCAGCGGGAAACCGTCGCGGCGCACCCGGCTCCAGCGCAGCTGTCGGTTCCAGACGAAGCGGGCATCGCGGCGCCCGACCGGCTGGGCGAACAGCCGGGGCGCAAGGCGCACCCGCCGCCCCTGCGCGCGCACCAGCTTGGTCGCGGCGACATCCTCGGCAAGGTTGCGCCCCAGGGCGGACAGCCCGCCGCCCCGTTCCAGCACCCCGCGATGCCAGAACAGCGTCTTGCCCTGCGCAAAGCCAAAGCCAAGCGCATCCGCCGCCAGCTGCCAGCGCCCCTGGCTGGTGTTCAGAAAGGCGCATTCCAGCGCCCCCCAGAAATTTCCCGGCCGGATACCCGCGGGCGGAGACGTCACCAGCCCGGTACGGTCATCCCAGCGCGCCACCAGCGTGGCAAGGTAGTCGCGCGGCAGCAGCAGGTTGCTGTCGGTCATCGCCAGCCATTCGCCGCGCGCCTCGCCGTAGCCCTTGTGCAGGTTGTTCAGCTTCGGATTGCCGCTGATCGCCGCGTCCCCGATCAGAAGGCGGGCTTCGATGCGCGGGTTGCGGGCGATCAGCCGGCGCACCAGCGGCACGGCGGCGTCGCGTTCGCTTGCGGCGCAAAAGATCACCTCGTAGCGCGGGTAATCCTGCCGGAACGATGATTCCAGCGTCTCTTCGTCAAAGGCATCCAGGCCGCACACCGGCCGCACGAGCGACACGAAGGGGCTTTCGGGCGCGGCGCGAACCGGGGCGGCCCCGCGATAGCGCAGGGCGGCAATCGCCGCGGTGGCCAGTAGCAGGCCCAGCAGACTCAGACCGACACAGGCCAGAACAGCGCAGGCCAGCCCGGCGATCATGCCATGCCCCCCGCCAGCGCACCGCCCTTGCCCGCGTTGGGCAGGGCTGGAACCGGCGCCGTCGCGGGCGCGTGCCGCAACATGCGCAGCGCGCCGGAATGATCCTCGACCAGCGCGGTCAGGCTGTCGATCCAGTCGCCGCAATTGGCATAGACCACGCCGCCGTGTTCGCGCAGACCGGGCTTGTGCGAATGGCCGCAGATCACCCCGGTGGTGCCGCTGGCGCGGGCCAGCTTGACCAGCCGCTTTTCGAACCGCTCGCCCATGGCCAGCATCGTGTTGCTTTTCTCGATCAGGCGCTGCGCGGGGCTGACCGCATCTTCGGGCAGGCCCGCATGACGGCGGTGCCAGGCATCCGCCTGCCGCAGCATCGCGTCCAGCCGGCTGCCCAGACGCGTCATGAAGTGCCAGCGCAGGAAGCGCGGATCGCACTGATCGCCGTGCAGCACGAGGTAGCGCCGGGCATCGGCGGCGCGGTGCACCACCGCCTCGCGCAGCTCCCAGCCGGCGACCTGCGCATCGGGGGCGCGCATCGCCGCGTCGTGGTTTCCCGGAAGATAGACGATCCGCGCGCCATTCCTGGCCCGGGCGGAAAGGTCGCTTAGCACCGCCTCTTGCGCATCACCCCAATGGACCCGACCGCCGTGCCAAAGATCGAAGATGTCGCCCACCAGATAGATCGTCTCGGCCTCGGTCCGGCGAAGGAAGTCCAGCACCTGGACCGGGCGGCTGGCGCGGGCGCCAAGGTGCAGATCCGACAGGAACAGGCTGCGGTAGCTGTTCGTGCGCGCGGCATGACCGACAGTGCCGGCCGGGCCGGAAGCATTGGGCGCCATGGGTGAAATCCTTGTTCGCTCGCGCGACTTATGGCCCGAACGTGTATCGGTAATATGACGGGAAACGCGCGACGGTTCGATCGGTTCCGGGGGGCGGCGTTTTCACGCGGGGCGGCGTCAGCGCGCCCCGGCGATGCCTTCGCGCGCCACCGATACCGCCTTGAGAACCGCGAACACCGCCTGCCCTTCGGCCAGCCCAAGCGCGGCCACGGACCGCCGGGTGATGCGCGCCAGCAGCAGGTTTCCGCCCGCGTCCAGCTGCACCAGCGCGCCCGGCCCATCGCCAAGGCGCAGCGCGCTGATCCGCGCGGGCAGCACGTTCAGCGCGGAAATCCGTTCGGGGCGCGTGGTGGCAAGCATCACGTCCTGCGCCTGAACGTGCACGCGCACGGGCGTGCCCGCCCCCCCGGCAATGCGCGGCACAAGCAGGCGCAGCGCCCCCGCCGACAGTTCGGTGATGCCGTCGCCGTGCTGCGCCGCGATCACCGCCTGCAACATCGCCCCCGCCGCGCGCGGGCCCAGCGGCGTCACCGAAGGATCGCCCAGGATTTCCGCAGCGGCGCCCTGCGCCACCACGCGCCCGCCGTCCAACGCGATGACCGATGTCGCCAGCCGCGCGACCTCGGCCGGGGCGTGGCTGACATACAGGATCGGCACGCGGGTTTCATCGCGCAGCCGTTCGAAATAGGGCAGGATCTCGGCCTTGCGCGGCTCGTCCAGCGCGGCAAGCGGTTCGTCCGCAAGGATCAGCGCCGGGCGCGACAGCAGCGCGCGCCCGATGGCGACGCGCTGGCGTTCCCCCCCCGAAAGCCGCCCCGGCCGGCGATCCAGCAGCGCGCCGATGCCCAGCATGTCGACCACGCCGGCGAAATGGGCCGGGTCCTCGCGCCCGGCGAACCAGGCGCCGTAGCGCAGGTTCTGCCGCACGCTCAGATGCGGAAACAGCCGCGCGTCCTGAAAGATATAGCCAAGCCGGCGCCTGTGGGGCGGCACGCACACCCGACGCGCCCCGTCGAAAAGCAGCGCGCCATCCAGCGTGATGCGCCCCTCGTTGGGGCGCGTCAGCCCGGCCACAGCGTTGACGATCGACGTCTTGCCCGACCCCGAGCGCCCGAACAGCACCGTCACCCCCGGCGGCGCCGTGAACCGCGCATCCAGCGCAAAAGCCCCCAGCGCCTGGCGGATATCCACGGTCAGGGTCATGTTCCGGCGACCCGGGCGGCGGCCCTGCGCGACAGCATTTCCGACAGCAACAGCGCCCCCATCGCGATCACCACCGACACCGCCACCAGCCGCAGCGCCGAGGATTCCCCCCCCGGCACCTGCAGGAACGCGTAGATCGCCGAAGGCATGGTGCGCGTCTCGCCGGGGATGTTGGACACGAATGTGATGGTAGCGCCGAATTCGCCCATCGCCTTGGCAAACGCCAGCACTGCCCCGGCCAGGATGCCCGGCAGGCTAAGCGGCAGGGTCACCGTGGCGAACACCCACAGCCGCGAGGCGCCAAGGGTCGATGCCGCCTCTTCAAGGCGCGGGTCCACCGCCTCGACCGACAGGCGGATGGCGCGGACCATCAGCGGAAAGGCCATGATCCCGGCGGCCAGCGCCGCGCCTGTCCAGCGAAAGGCAAAGGTGATGCCGATGTCGTTCAACACCGACCCCACCGGCCCACGAATGCCGAAGGTCAGCAGCAGCAAATAGCCCGTCACCACCGGCGGCAGGATCAGCGGCAGATGC
>CAXICP010000287.1:0-4824 GCA_964022595.1 uncultured Salipiger sp. | reverse complement strand
TGACGCCTCGAAAGAAGAAGCGTATCTTTTGACGTCGATGGAAGAGCGCTTTTCACTGCTGACGGCACTGAGTGTGTCGGAGCCTCTCAGCGAAGGCTTTGTGGCCCGCGTGGTCGAGGCGGTGCTGGCGGCCCTGCTGACGCTGTGTGCCGCGGCTTTTGTTGCGGGCACCACGCTGCTGGCCAAGATGCTTGGCACCGGCGTGCTTGGCCCGCCCCTGCATCCGTTGCAGATCAGCCAGGGGCGGTTCGTCTTTGCGCTGCTGACGTTCCTTGCCGCGGCGCTGGTCCTGCGCCCGCGCCTTGCCCGGCCCGCCTGGGCGGTGCATGCGGGGCGGGTGGCGCTGGGATGGGGCGGAGTCAGCTTCCTGTTCGCCGCCGCCGCGTTCATCCCGTTGGCGGACGCGACCGCGATCAGCTTTCTGAATCCCGTCGTGGCCATGCTGCTGGCGATCCCGTTCCTGGGCGAACGGGTGGGGCGCTGGCGCATCGCCGCCGCGATCATCGCGGTGACAGGGGCGATGATCCTGCTGCGCCCCACCCCCGAGGCGTTTCAGCCCGCGGCGCTTCTGGCGGTGGGGGCGGCGCTTTGCCTTGGGGCGGAACTGGTGATCATCAAGCGCCTGTCGGGGCGCGAGGGCGCGTTCCAGATCCTGCTGGTCAACAACCTGATCGGCACGGGCATCGCGACCGTTGCCGCGCTGGCGGTCTGGCGTATGCCCGGCGCGGCGCAATGGGCCGGCCTTGCGGGGATCGGCGTGCTGATGGCCGCCGCGCAGACCTGTTTCGTGCAGGCGCTGCGCCGGGCGGACGCCAGTTTCGTGTCGCCCTTCTGGTACGCGACGCTGGTGTTCGCGGCGCTGTATGACGCGGTTCTGTTCGACGTGGTGCCGGGGGCGGTGTCGATCCTTGGCGGGGCGGTCATCGTGTCGGGCGCCGGGCTGCTGGCCTGGCGCGAATCCCGACAGGGCCCTAGGCCTTCAGCCGCCAGCCCGTCCGCAGCAATCCCCATGCCGCCAGCAGGACAGCCAGCGTCGCGCCCGCCGCGATGATGAAACCGGTGCCGGGGTCGGCATCGGATACGCCCAGCATGCCGTAGCGCGCCCCGTCGATCAGGTAGAACACCGGGTTGAAATGCGTCGCCTCGTACATGCCGGCGGGCAGGGCGTCGGCGGAATAGAACGTGCCCGACAGGAACGCGAGCGGCGTGACGATGAAATTGGTGATCGCCGCCATCTGGTCGAACTTGTTCGACCACAGCCCGGCCAACATTCCCAGCGCAGACATGAACGCCGCGCCCAGCACCACGAACACCAGCAGGATGCCCGGGTGCTGCGGCACCAGCCCCGTGGTCAGCGCCAGCCCGGCGCTGATCGCGACCGCCACGAACAGCCCGCGCGCCACGCCGCCCGCAAGATAGCCCAGCACCAGTTCGAACGGTGCAAGCGGGGGCATCAGCGTGTCGACGATATTGCCCTGCACCTTGGAAATCACGATCGACGACGACGTGTTCGCAAAGGCGTTCTGGATCACCGTCATCATCAGGATGCCCGGCGCGATGAAGCTGGTGAAGGGCACGCCCATCACCGCGCCCCGGCCCGGGCCGATGGCGATGGTGAAGATCACCAGGAACAGCCCGGCGGTCACCAGCGGCGCCAGCAGGGTCTGGGTCCACACGGTGGCAAAACGGAGCACCTCGCGGCGGCACAGGGTGTAAAGCCCCAGCCAGTTGACGGCGCCGAACCGCCGTTCTCCGGGTTCGCGTTGCGGAATCTCGGTCATTGGGGGGCCTTTCGTCGCTGCGCGTGGCTTGTAACTCGGTTTGCGATGACTACAATAGCTTCACCCGCGGAATTTCCAGGCGGCCCGACTGCAAGGGCCGCCTTTTTCAATGAGGAAGAACGATGTCGTGGACCGATGAACGCGTAGAAACGCTCAAGAAGATGTGGTCGGAAGGCCAGTCCGCCAGCCAGATCGCCAAGGAACTGGGCGGCGTCACGCGCAATGCCGTGATCGGCAAGGTCCACCGCCTGGGCCTGTCGAACCGCACCGGCGGTGCGGGCGGGGCCCCTGCGCCGGCTGCCGCGGCACCGGCCGCACCGCCTCCCGAAAAGCCCAAGGCGCCCGCGCCCAAGGAAGCCGCGCGGCCGCGTCCCGCGCCCCGTCCGGTCGATCCCGCCCCCGAAAGGGAACCCGTCGCGGCCGAGGTGCCGACGGTGGCCGTGACCGCGCGCAGCAAGATCATCCCCGCCGGCCAGCCGCTTCCGCCGCAGCCCTCGGCGAATGAAATCAGCCCCGAGGCGCTGGCCAAGGTCAGCGAGATCGAGAAGAAGGCCAAGAAGCTGTCGCTGATGGAATTGACCGAACGGACCTGCAAATGGCCGGTGGGCGACCCCGCGACGGATCATTTCTGGTTCTGCGGCCTGCCGGTGCAGCAGGGCAAACCCTATTGCGAGGCGCATGTGGGCGTGGCGTTCCAGCCCATGTCCTCGCGCCGCGACCGCCGGCGCTGATCCCGCGATAGGCCGATTTCAGGACCCCGGAGCAATCCGGGGTCTTTCGCGTTTCAGGGGGCGGGCTGTGCGGTCATTCGAAGCAGGCGGCGCGCCCGTCCGCGCGGATGGTCGCCGCCCCGTCGCGGATCTGCCCGGCGCGGCGCTGCACGAAATTCGACGGGCGCGCGGCGGATCGCCCCTTGGGGTCGGGCAGGATCGCCGCCAGCCGCGCGGCCTGCGTGCCGCTTAGCGCAGAGGGAGCGACACCAAAGTAATGGCGCGCCGCCGCGTCGATGCCGAACACACCCTCGTCGAATTCGGCGATGTTCAGATACACCTCGAGAATGCGGCGCTTGGACCAGGCGGCTTCGACCGCGGGGGTGATCAGCGCCTCAAGCGCCTTGCGCGGCCAGCTGCGCCCCTGCCAGAGATAGACGTTCTTGACCACCTGCTGCGACAGGGTCGACGCGCCGCGCGTGCCTCCGGCTTCGATCGCGGCGCGGATGGCGGTCATGTCGAACCCCCAGTGGGTGCAGAAATTCGCATCCTCCGCCGCGACGACCGATCGCAGCATCACCGGTGCGATGTCGCCCGCGTCGACCCAGCGGTGATCCACCGGCGCCCCCAGACGCCTGCTTTCGGACCACATGGTGTAGGTCGTGGGCGGGTTGACCACCTTGAACAGCAGCACGAGCAGCAGCAGCAGCGCGCCCGCCGCGATGGCCAGCCGGACAAGCATCGCGGCGATCCAGCGCCCGGGGCGCATGCGCGGCGCAGGGGCGGCCTTGCGCGCGGGTTTCTTCGAAGGTGATTTGGGTTTTGCCGTTCGCGCCATGGCCCAGATGTACACGCCGCCGCGGGGGCGGGAAAGCACCCAGACAACGCGCCGGGCAAAGCGGGGATCAACACTGGCGAAAACCCGGCACGCCGTAGCGCGCCGGGACCGGGCAGCCGTCAAACGGGCCGGTACGATACCTGTTACCTCACACCGCGGTCAGGGTACGCGCCAGATCGGAACAAATCCTTTAACGCGAGCGAAAAAATGCCCGCCGCCGGGGGCAGGGGCGAAAAAAAGAAGAACGCCCGAAGATGGCTTCGGGCGTTCGACAGGATTGAAGCGCGGGGCGGCGAATCGCGCGCCGTTTATTCCGCGGGTACGGCGAGGCTGTCTTCGATTCCCAGCGGGGCGGGGATCTTGTTCAGCATTTCCTTGGGGCAGACCTGAAGGAAGTGTTCCTTTTCCAGCTCCCAATTCTGCAGGATGTCCAGCGCCTTGCGGCTGTTGGTTTCCGCCGCGTGGCGTTCGATCAGGCCTTTCAGTTCAGCCTCCCAATGGGGGACCGTGACCGGGCAGGTGACGATGCTTTCCAGGTTCATCACCTCGTTCGAGGTGCCCTTGGGATCATACATAAACGCCATCCCGCCGGTCATGCCCGCGCCGAAGTTGGCGCCGATCGGCCCAAGGATCACCGCGATGCCCCCGGTCATGTATTCACAGCCGTTGGTGCCGCAGCCCTCGACCACCACCTTGGCGCCCGAGTTGCGCACGGCGAACCGTTCGCCCGCGCGCCCGGCGGCGAACAGGTAACCATCGGTCGCACCATACAGCACGGTGTTGCCGATGATGGTGTTCGCCTCGGCCTTGAGAGGGGACATCATCGGCGGGCGCACCACGATGGTACCCCCCGACAGACCCTTGCCCACGTAGTCGTTGGCATCACCCGACACTTCCAGCTTGAGCCCCGGCGCGGCAAAGGCCCCCAGCGACTGCCCCGCGCTGCCCGTCAGCTTGACGTGCAGGTGGTCGGGTTGCAGCGCGTTGCGCATGCCGAACTTGGACACGATATGCGAAGATGTGCGCGTGCCCACGGTGCGGTGCGTGTTCTGCACCGCGTAGGACAGTTGCATCTTTTCGCCGTCTTCCAGGAAGCGGTGGCCGTCGCGCACGATTTCGGCGTCCAGCGTATCCAGCACCGGGTTCCGGTCCTTGTTGCGGTCATAGACGATGTCATCGGCCCCATCGACGCGGATCAGCAGCGGGTTGAGGTCAAGATCGTCCAGATGTTCCGACCCGCGCGACACCTGGTGCAACAGGTCGGCGCGGCCGATCACGTCGTTCAGGCTGCGCGCACCGATGCTGGCAAGGATCTCGCGCACCTCGGTGGCGTAGAAGGTGATCAGGTTGACCACCTTGTCGGCGTTGCCGGTGAACTTGTCGCGCAGTTCCGGGTCCTGGGTACACACGCCCACGGGGCAGGTGTTGGACTGGCACTGGCGCACCATGATGCAGCCCATGGCGATCAGCGCCGCGGTGCCGATGCCGTATTCCT